>JAHFBW010000226.1 GCA_023249845.1 Candidatus Eiseniibacteriota bacterium | reverse complement strand
TGCTGGCATTCGAGGGCGACTCGCAGGTCGTGTGGTTCGAGGGCAACTATCAAGATTACGAGCAGAATCGCCACGAGCGGCTGGGCGCCGACGCCGACACGCCGCACCGCATCAAGTACAAGCCGCTCGTTCGGGCCTGACCCTTCCCTGGCCGCGGGCCTCGGGCCGGGCCAATCGCGATCCCGGGTTCCTCGCCACCGGAGGGGGCCGCCTGGGCGCGTAGCCTCTCCAAGCACTCCCGACCTCGCCGCGCCCGCGACGTTTCACGCGAGGAGGATCGTTGCCATGGCATTCTTCGAGAGCATCGCCGTCTACGGCTGGCTGCTGGTCTGGCTCGGGGGGCCGAGACAGCAGATCCTGCTGTGGAGCGCTGTGAGCCTCATCGGAATGCTCGGTGTCGCGCTGCCGAACGGTCTCGCCTATTGGCGGCGTTGGGACCAGGTTGCGAACGGCACGCGGCCGTCGGCGATCGGCTGAACGCCAGGCCTCGCGACCGCTTGGTGCACGTTCGCGAACAGCGATAGGCTCGCGACGTGAGCGATGGATCGTCTGCAGGTGGCACGAGTGGTGCGGCAGCCATACGCCCGCGCTTCTCCCCGCTCGACTATCGAGACCCGACCCCCGCTCCGTGGCTCGTGCACGTGCTCGGTGTGGTGAACCGCTGGTTCATGCTTCCGGTAGCGCTGAAGCTCCGGCGCTTCGACCTCCCCGCGGCGGACGCCGCGCGCCTACGCGCCGCGATAAACCCGGGGACGGTGGCGTTCCTCGGGCCCAACCATCCCGAGTTCCTCACCGACTGGATGGTGGATAAGGAGCTCTCGCGCCGCGTCTCGCCGCTGATGGCCCACTGGGCGAGCTACGAGATCGTGAACGCGTCGCCACTCGCCCAAGCGTTCTGGCTTGCCAACAACCTCATCGCCAACGTGCCCGGTGGCGGCGGCAAGGCGTATTCGGTGCGCTGGGCGCGGCGCGGCCACGGCGTGCTCCTGCATCCCGAGGGCACCGCGACATGGCAGGGCGAGCGCGTCTCCACGTTGCTGCCCGGCATCGTTGACATGGCGCACGAAGCGGCGGATCAGCTCGCCGCCGAGCGGGATGGCCGGCCGGTCCTGCTCGTACCGGTGGCGTGGAGGCTGTCCTTCCTGGGCGATGCGCGTCACGGTCTCGCGCGTGATATGGCGCGGCTCGAGCAGGGGCTCTCGCTCCCGCGAGGGGACCGGCTGGCGGTGCCTGAGCGCTTCGCCGCGCTCCAGCGCCATCTGCTCGCACGACAGTGCGAGGGTCTGGGGCTCGCTCCGCCTCGCTTCACGAACGGATCCGGTGGAGGGTACTTCGCCGCCCAGTCGTTGGCGCTCGAAGCGCTCAAACACTCGCTGTCAGCGCGCTACGGCTCGCTCGACGCCGACCTCACGCGCGCGCAGTTCCAGCTTCGGAAGGCCATGCGCGAACGGGCCACCGCCGACCCCGAGGGCGTCCGGCGAGATCGCGGGCGGCTGCTCGAACTCATTCGACTCGCGAGCTTCGATCCCACGCTTTACGACCGGCCGCGTCTCGCGCAGGAGCGCGTCGCCGAAGTGCTCAAGCGAACGCGATCGAGCCTGCTCACGCGTGGGCTCCGGAACGCGATCCATAACACGCTGCCGGTGGCCGCCGCCGCACGCGTCGTGCACGTGCGTGTGGCCGAGCCGGTGCGCGTGCTCCCGGCGGAGCACGGGGGGATCGCAAGTGACGGCATCACAGCGCGGGATGCATTGATTGCCGAACACCGTACTCGATTGCAACGTGCACTCGACGAGCTCGGCCGCGAGTTCGCGGAACGCGAAGCCGTTCACGCGCTCCCGAATTCATTGCACACGAGTTGACGTTCGGATCCCACGCTCGAATTCGTTGACCGCGCGCACCACCGTCCCTACCGTGAGCGCGCGGTTGGGCGACGCGGCAGCGTTCGCCACGCCGTGGGTCGGCCGCGTCGAGCCCCCTGGCTGACCCTCACGCAACGAGCGCTGTCCCCCCTGATCCAGGAGGATCGCATGAAGAGGCTGATCATCACGGTCGCGACTCTTTCGTTGCTCGTGATGCCCACGATGGCTCGTTCGGAAGGCACCATGGGAGGCCTCGGTTTCCACGCCGGCTCGACGCCGTTCGATGGATTCGGGTTTCTCACCGGCCGGGATTTCGTGGCTCCCACCATCGGTATCCGTCAGTGGTTCAGCGACCAGGTCGGCGGCGATCTGGGCCTGGGCTACTTCAATCTCTCCGCGGACCCTGGAGACGACAGGCTCACCGGGTTCATGCTGTCGGTGGGCGTGCCCATCTCGCTCAAGCGGGTCGGCTCGAACGTGAACTTCATCCTCCGCCCGGGCGTGCTGTGGGGCACGCAGGAAGAGGAACTCGGACCCCCGCCCATCGTCACGACCAAGTGGACCGCGTTTGCGATCACCGGCGAGCTCGAAGCGGAGTGGATGGTGACGGATCACCTGGGCGTGTCTGCGTCGCATGGCCTCGCCTACGGGCAGATTCACGACGACGGGACACCTGAAACCAAGATCACCTCGTTCGGCACGCTTGGGAACAACTTCACGAATCTTGGCTTCACCGTCTATCTCTGGTGAGTTCTCGGCTCGAGCGTCGTGGCTTCGACGAGCCCCCGGTGCCTCGGTACCGGGGGCTTCGTGCGTTGAAGAGGCGGATCGCGCGGCCATGGCCGGCGCATCGTCGAGCTCGGTCTTGCCTTCGTTGCCGGGTTTGACGAGGCACCGAGCCCCCCCTAGGTTCGGCGCATGCCACTCATCCAGATCGAGGACACCCGCCGCCACGAGCGCCGTAGGAGCATCGTGTGCCACGTCGGGAATGTACCCGTGGGCGGCGCGCATCCGGTGGTCGTTCAGTCCATGACGAACACCGACACCGCCGACGCGACCGCCACCGCGGCGCAGGTGGTGTTGCTCGCGCAGGCCGGCAGCGAGCTCGTTCGCGTCACGGTGAACACGCGCGAGGCGGCGGCCGCTGTGCCCGAGATGGTGCGCAGGGTGCGCGACCAGGGCGTGGTGGCACCCATCGTGGGCGACTTCCACTACAACGGCCACACGTTGCTCACGGAGTACCCGGAGTGCGCGCGGCTCCTCGACAAGTACCGCATCAACCCGGGCAACGTCGGCGTGGGCGAGAAGCACGATGACAACTTCCGCCGCATGATCGAAGTCGCGCTGGCGAACGCGAAGCCGGTGCGCATCGGCGTCAACTGGGGCTCGCTCGACCGCGCGCTGCTCACCTCGCTCATGGACGAGAACGCGCGGCGAGCCGAGCCACTCTCCGACCGCGAGGTGGTGCTCGAGGCCATGCGCGAGAGCGCGCTCCGCTCGGCGGACCTGGCGGAACTCTTCGGCCAGCCACGAGACGCGATCATCCTCTCGGCCAAGGTCTCGGACGTGCGCGACCTCGTGCAGGTCTATCGCGGTCTCGCCGCGTCGTGCGACTACCCCCTCCACTTGGGGCTCACCGAGGCCGGGCTCTCGACCAAGGGCATCGTGGCCACGGCGGCCGCGCTCTCCGTGCTGCTGTTCGATGGGATAGGCGACACCATCCGCACGAGCCTCACCCCCGCGCCCGGCGGCGACCGCGCCGAGGAGGTGCGGGTCTGCCAGCAGGTGCTCCAGTCGCTGGGGATCCGTCACTTCACGCCCCAGGTGACGAGCTGTCCCGGCTGCGGCCGCACGACGAGCACGTTCTTCCAGGAGCTGGCCGCGCGCGTCACCGGCCACATCACCACGCGCCTGGCGGAATGGCGCGAGCGCTTCCCCGGCGTGGAGCAGTTGAACGTCGCCGTGATGGGCTGCGTCGTGAACGGCCCCGGCGAGAGCAAGCACGCCGACATCGGCATCTCGCTCCCCGGCACGGGCGAGGATCCGCGCGCCCCCGTCTACGTGGATGGCAGGCTGGCGGTGACGTTGAAGGGCGACGCGATCGCCGAGGACTTCGCGAAGCTACTCGACGAGTATGTCGAGCGCCGCTTCAAGCGCTGAACGGACCGAGCCGCGTTCGCCGGGCCGCGGCGCTTGGATGTGCCCGGCTAGCGCGCCCGTCGGAACACGAGCCGCGACTTCTCCTCGCCGAGCGGCGAGCGCGACGTGCGCTCCTGGGTGAGCGTCGCGCCGTCCGGTGAGAGCGACCACTGCTCGCTCACCTCGAACTTGAAGAGCGCGAGTTGCGCCTCGGAATCGAATCGCAGTGCCGATCCGTCGCGACTCCCTCGGGTTTTCACGTCCTGGCCCCGCATCGTGTTCACGGTCTCGCCGTCCGTCCGATAGCGGTACTCCATGAGCAATGTGTCGCCCGACGCGCGGATGGTGGTGGACGTGACGCGGAGCCACTCGCCATCTTCGGCCATGCGGTCCTCGCGGCTCCGCGGCAGGCGCTTGCCCATGTCGCTCTTCGCCGTGTCCAGGCGCCAGAGCCCGGTGTAGCCCGGGGCCGACCGGGGAACCGCGCGAGCGCGGCCGGCCGTGTCGGGCGCCGCGCGCTTCGCGGCCGGTATCGCGGCGGTCGAGGTGAAGACGAGCCAGAGCGCGAGCGAGCCCATGGCGGCCGAGGCGCGCATCAAACGGGTGACTCCAGCGCCACCAGCACGTCGTGCGCGAACTGGGTCAGGGACGGGTCGCGCGCTCCCATCACCAGCACGAGGTCTCCGGGCCTTGCTTCCTCCGCGATGCGGGCCACGAGCCATTCGCGAGACGGCGCGAACTCGGCGTCCCGCCCGCGCGCGGCGATGTCGCGCACCAGGTCGGCGGCCGAAAAGTCACGCTGCGCCGTGCCGCCCGCGTAGAACACCTCGAGCAGCCACACCCGGTCGCCCGGCGCCGTGCGCGTGGCGAACGTCTCCACGAAGCCGTCGCGCAGGAACCGCGTCGGTCCATAGCCGTGCGGCTGGTACACGGCGAGCACTCGCCGCGCGCGCAGCCGGGCCGTGGCGAGCGACGCCGCGATCTTGGCCGGGTTGTGTGCGAAATCATCCACCACCTCGACGCCGCCCACCTCGCCGAGCGACTGGAAGCGCCGCGCGACGCCGCGGAACCTGGAGAGCGGCGCCGCCATGTCCGCGAGTGGCACGTCGAGCGCGCGGCACACGGCGATGGCCGCGAGCGCGTTCTCGGCGTTGTGCGCCCCCGGCACCGGTAGCGTGAAGCGCACATCGTCCACGCGCAAGCGGGTCGCGGCTGGGGCCAGTTCGAGGTCGGCGCCACGCACGGCCGCGCCGTCCCCGAACCCGAAGCTGAGCGCGCCGTCACGCAGGTCTGCGGGGATGCCCTGCTCACCGCACACGAACGTCTCGCGCGTGCGGCGCTTGAGTACCCGGAACATCCCGGCCACCTCGTCCTCGCTCTTGTGATCGCGCGACAGGTTCATGCATAGCGACACCGCCGGCTGGTAGCGCACGAGCGAGCCGTCGCTCTCGTCGGCCTCCACCACGAGTGGCCCCTTGCCAGCCCACGCGTTGCCCCACAGGCCCTGATCCTGGAGCGTCACCAGGTCGCCGCCCGTGATCACCGACGGGTCACGGCCCGTACCGCGCAGGATCTCGAACACCATGGCCGTGGCTGTGGACTTTCCGCTCGTGCCCGAGACGGCGACCGAACGAAACGCGCCCACCCAG
>JAHFBW010000022.1:10257-23927 GCA_023249845.1 Candidatus Eiseniibacteriota bacterium | reverse complement strand
TGCTGGCGGCCTCGGCGCGCAGGCCCGCCTGGACGGACAGTGGGCCGATCGTGGAACCGAGCGTGAGGTAGCCCGAATGGAAGACCTCTCGATGGACGTAGCCGCTCAGACCCCCGCCCGTTCCCCCGAACAGGACGCTCAACTCGCTGGTGGCCGCGCTGCGGCGCTCCGCGCCGCGATAGCCCGACTCGAGCTTACCCTTCTTCCCGAGCGGGTAGGTGTCGTCGATCTGGACCGAGCGCTCGCGCGGACGATCCTCGCCGTCCAGGAGCGTCACCTGACCCGTACCGGGCGCGGGCACCAGCAGGTGCTCGGTGGCGTCGGACGTGTTGGAGCTCGGCGACCCATTCTGGCGCAGCTCGACGCTCCACTCGTTCCGGCTCTTCTCCACGACGTGCTGGAAGCCCAGCGTGCCGGTCGCCGAGTGCCAGTCGTAGTGACCTTCCGTCCATCGGTTGTAGCTCGACGTGACGCTGCCGCCCTGATCGGCGAGTTCGTAGCCATTCCGTCCGTCGGAACGCGACGAGTTCACGTAGCCCGAAGCCGTCCCATAAAGCGTGGACCTCTTGTCGAACGCGAAGTCGAACGAACCGTCGAGGCCGCCGAAGCCACTCCGATTGTGAGTGGCGGAATTGAGCACGTAGGACGTCGGCGGGCTGGCCGCCAGATTCCGGCGCAGATCGTCGTACCGATACTCGAGAGAGTTCCAGTAGCTGGACACGCCGCCGTAGAGCGTCAGGCGGCCCTGCTGCCACGCGATCCTCGTGCTCGGACCACCGCCACGGTCGCCGATCGACAGGAAGACACTGCCGCTCAGTCCCAGGTCGAGCGGCTCCTTGGTGACGATGTTGACGATTCCCGCCATGCCCTCGGGATCGAATTTGGCGGACGGGTTGGCGATGACCTCGACGCGCTCGATTCGGCTGGCCGGGTACTGCCTCAGGAACGACGTCAGCGCATCACCCTTGAGCGGCGAGGTTCTCCCGTTCAATTGGATGGTGACACTCGAGCTGCCACGCAGGCTAACGCGGTCGTTGATGTCCACGTCCAGCTCGGGCACGGATCGCAGAAGCTCGGTGGCGGTGCTCGTCGCCGCGGGAAGGTCCTTCGCGAGGTAGATGTTCCGGTCGCTGGCCACGATCGCCGTGGCCCGCGCGGTGCTGGTCTCGACTCCCTTCAAGGCGATCGGGGAAATCGCCAGCTCCTGCGTGCCGAGGTCCAAGGTCGGTGCAACGTCGGTGAGGACGACGTCCGAGCGCGCGACCGAGACGTGCCCGAGCAGTGACGCACGCAGCAGGTAGTGGCCGACCCGCAGGCTGTCGAGCTGGAAGCGGCCATCGGCGCCGGTCGCCGTGTGCGCGACGAGCGTCGAATCCGCCGCGTGCTGGAGCGCGATGTCGACGCCGGCGAGCGGTGTCCGGGCGCCCTTCTCGACGAACGCTCCCGAGATCGAGGCGCCGTGGGCCGAGGGACAGGACAGGAGCAGCGCCAGAAGCGCCGCGAAGCGAGCCAGGTGGCGCATCTTATGCCTCATCGGGAGGGGAGCGGCCTCGCGACGGCGATTCGTCTACTAAAGCGGTAGGTTCCCGTGCTTCTTCCGGGGTTGCTCCTGCCGCTTGCTGCGCAGCATCTCGAGCGCCGCGATAAGCTTGGGCCGCGTGTCGGCGGGCTCGATGACGTCGTCCAGGTAGCCCAGTTCCGCGGCCACCCACGGCGAGGCGAACTTGTCGTTGTACTCGGCCACGAGCTTCCTGCGCGCCGAGGTGGCGTCCTTCGCCTTCGCCAGCTCGTCTCGGTACAGGATGTTCACCGCGCCGTCTGCGCCCATCACGGCCATCTCGGCGGAAGGCCAAGCGACGTTATAGTCGCCACGGATGTGCTTGCTCGACATGACGTCGTACGCACCGCCGTAGGCCTTGCGCACGACCACGGTCAGCTTGGGCACGGTGGCCTCGCAGTAGGCGTAGAGCAGCTTGGCGCCATGGCGGATGATGCCGCCCCATTCCTGCCGCGTGCCGGGCAGGAATCCGGGCACGTCCTCGAACGTCACGAGCGGGATCTGGAACGCGTCGCAGAACCGCACGAAGCGCGCGCCTTTCACGCTCGAATCGATGTCGAGCACGCCGGCCAGCACCTTGGGCTGGTTGCCCACAACGCCGACCGGGCGGCCGTTCAGCCGCGCGAAGCCGACGATGATGTTGGCGGCGAAGTGCTCGTGCACCTCGAAGAAGTCGGCATCGTCCACCACCATGCGCACGATGTCCTTCATGTCGTAAGGCTTGTCGGCGGACTCGGGCACGATCGTGGTGAGGCGTGTTTCGCGGCGGTCCACCGGGTCCGTGCAGGGGCGCCGCGGCGGGTCCTCTGCCCAGTTGCTCGGCATGAAGCTCAGCAGCCGCTTCACGTGGCGAACGGCGTCGGCGTCGTCGCGCGCCGCGAAGTGGGCCACGCCGCTCTTCGAGTTGTGCGTCATGGCGCCGCCCAGGTCCTCCATGGTGACGTCCTCGGAGGTCACGGCCTTGATCACCTCGGGCCCAGTTACGAACATGTGGCTCGTGCCCTCCACCATGATGGTGAAGTCGGTGATCGCGGGGGAGTAGACGGCTCCGCCGGCGCACGGGCCCATGATGGCCGAGATCTGAGGCACGACGCCCGAAGCGAGTGTATTGCGCAGGAACACGTCCGCGTAGGCGCCCAACGAGAGCACGCCCTCCTGGATGCGCGCGCCGCCCGAGTCGTTGAGCCCCACGACGGGAGCACCGTTGTCGAGCGCCAGGTCCATGATGGCGCAGATCTTCTTGGCGTTCGCTTCGCTCATCGTGCCGCCGAACACCGTGAAATCCTGCGCGAACGCATACACCAGGCGACCTTCGACTTGACCCCAGCCGGCCACGACGCCATCCCCGGTGATGCGCTTCTCGGCCATGCCGAAGTCGGCGCAGCGATGCGTCACGAACGCACCGACCTCCACGAACGAACCGGCGTCATAGAGCAGCTCCAGGCGCTCGCGCGCGGTGAGCCTGCCCTTCGCGTGGATCTTCGCCACGCGCTCGGAACCGCCACCGGCCAAAGCCTCATCTCGCCGACGCTTGAGTTCGGCCAATCGCTGCTCGCGGTTCAAGGCCACCTCCTGATACTGTGATGGTGTGATCGGGGAGGGTAGGAAGCCGCCCCGGGCCGGTCAAGCGCATGCCGGACAGCCATTTCGCAGCTCGGAGGAACGTCCCCCGGTATGACTCCGTTGCCCAGCCACCTCCTGTGGGTGGTGCTGTTCTGTGCTGCCGTGGATTTCGTCAAGCTGCTCGTGGAGCTGCTGGGACGAGCCGAGGACCGGCGCTTCCGGTCGGATGCGTCATTGGTCACTGCGGTGATCCCGTCCAAGAACGGCGCGAAGCGCCTGCCCTCGACGCTCGAGGAGCTGACCCGTCTGATCCCGGCCGAGCGCATCATCGTCGTGAGCGACGGCAGCACGGACGAGACGGCCGAGGTAGCGCGCGCGGCGGGCTGCCGCGTCTACTCGTTCACGCGCTCGAAGGGAAAGGCCTCCGCGGTCAACTTCGCCGTCTTCCGGGTCAGCACTCCGTTCACTCTGCTGCTTGATGACGACACGCGCATGGGAAACGCGCGCATTCCCACGGCGCTGCTCTCCGAGCAGGCCTGCGACGCGGTGGCGTTCCATGTGCTGCCCGATCGACGGAGTCGGAATGGTGCGCTCGGCAACAACTTCCTCGGCCATCTGCAGCGTTACGAGTACGGAAAGTCCATGGAGGTGGGCAAGCGCTTCCAGGATTTCGCTCAGTCGGTGAGCTGCGTGTCCGGCGCCGCGGGACTGTTCCGCACATCGGACCTGAATGAGCTGCACCACGATCACACGACCGTGTTCCAGGGTGAGGACCTGCAGCGCACGATCATCCACCTGCTCCACGGCAAGCGCATCGTATTCGCGAACGAGCCGGTGTGGACGGTGGTGCCGCACGATTGGGGTCAGTGGTTCAAGCAGCGCATGCTGGGTTGGTATCCGGGGTTCTATCACCAGTTTCCGAACATGCTGCGGCTCATGTTCGCGCGCGGACAGGGCTGGCGCTTGCGTTACGAGATGGCGTACAACACGTACACCGTGCTCTCGGATCCCCTGAAACTCTGGTCACTCGGCGTGCTCCTGGTCACGCCGGGCCTGCGGGCGTGGCTGCTCGTCGTCTATCTGCTCTACTTGGCGTTCGAGCTTTATTCCTGGTGGGTGGTGCGCATTCCCGGCTCCCGCGCCCGCGCGCCGCTGTTCGTGCTCCTCGTGTATCCGCTCTACGGCGCGCTCAACACCATCCTTCGCTCACTGAGCCTGTTCGTGTGGGCGTGGCTCCGGTTCGTCACGGGAAGCATGCGCGCCAAACGGGACGAGCGCGACCGGGTGGCGGCGTGAGAGGCGTGCTTGCTCGGGTCGTCGCCACAACGCTGCTCGCGCTCACGATCGCGGCTCCGGCGCAGAGCGCATCGCCGGGCCGATTCGGCGCCCAGTTCCGTTACTGGTCGTTCGACGACGGGAACGACAATCGCAACCCGCTCGTCTACTGGGTGCCGGGGCCGTTCCACGTCCAGCTCGAAGTGTGGGACTACCTGGAGGGCCGCGACCAGTTCCGGCCGGAGTTCGGCGTGCACCTGCGCGACAAGCGCCGCTCGTCGTACGACGTGCAATGGCGGCACGAGCTCGACGTCGAACGCTTCACGCTCGGAACAGGACAGGTGCTGTCGGACCGCTTGGTTGGCAAGGCATCCGTCGCCTCGTTGATCGCCAGGGACAGCACGGATCTCGTCTACAGCGCGGGACTCGACGTGTACTGGGAGTCGTACAGCTTTGCCGGGATCGACGTCATCCGCGACCCGCGTGGCGACGATCTGTGGGTGGTTCCCGTGCGAATCCGACTCGCCACGGAGGCGAACGACTGGGTGCAGTTCACGGTGGCGCCAGCCAGCCGTCGCTCGCTCGGCTGGGCCACCGATGTGAAGCTGGGCTGGATGCGAGTGGGCATCGAGCAGAACAACCGCTTCGACTTCACCACGCGAGACAACATCATCTTCACCGCGGGTGTGGAGGTCCTGCTGCCCGGCGGAGAGAAGTGATTCCCGGCAGCATGCCGCGACCCTGACGCGACCCTCCGCGCCCGGCCCCTGCCGATGCCGCGCTCGTCGCCGCTGGAACGGTCGCTGCGGCGCCTGTGCTAGCCTCGCCAGCACATTCCCGCGCCGCCATTTCCGGAGGTTTCGATGCCAGCGACTCGCTCGTTGAACGTTCGGCAGGGCCAGGTCGTGCTCATGGTGGGAACCATGAAGGGCTTGTTCCTGTTCGCCGCCAATCCGCGCCGCGACAAATGGGAGATGGGCGGTCCCCACTTCCCGGGTTCCCCGGTTTACTCGCTCGCACACGACGGCAGCAACGGCCATCGGCTGTTCTCGAGCGTGGACAATCCGTTCTTTGGCACGACGTTGCGCTGGAGCGACGACCTCGGCAAGACCTGGACCGACGGCACGTCGGGCGTGATCCGATTCCCTGAGGACACAGGATTGTCGCTCAAGCGCATCTGGCAGCTCGTGTCCACAGGGCGCAACGGCACGATGTTCGCCGGCGTCGAGCCATCGTCGCTGTTCGTCTCGCACGACCGCGGCGAAAGCTGGGAGCTCGTGCGCGGCCTTTTCGACCACCCGCACCGCGAGAAGTGGGAGCCGGGCAACGGTGGGCAATGCCTGCATACCGTGCTGCCGCATCCAAAGAACCCGAACAACATCGTCGTCGCCATGAGCACGGGGGGCGTGTACCGCACGACCGACGGCGGCAAGACGTGGCAGGCGCGGAACGTGGGCGTCCGGGCGCAGTTCATGCCCGTGGAGAATCGCTACCCGGAGTTCGGTCAGTGCGTGCACAAGGTGGTGCGCCACCCGTCGCGCCCCGACACGCTGTTCCTGCAGAACCACTGGGGCCTCTACCGCACGGACGATGGCGGCGACACGTGGAAGGACATCGCGAACGGCGTGCCCAGCGATTTCGGCTTCTGCATGGCCATTCACCCGCACGATCCGGACGTCGTCTACATCGTGCCGCTCGAGTCCGACATGTACCGCTGCACGCCCGAGGGCAAGTTACGCGTCTACCGCACGCGCGACGGTGGCGCGCACTGGGAAGCACTCACGAATGGCCTGCCGCAGAAGAACGCGCACGAGACCGTGCTGCGAGACGCCCTGAGCGTGGATCGACTGGATCCCGCAGGTGTCTACCTGGGCACGCGCAGCGGCAAGGTGTACGCCTCGCCCGATGGCGGCCGATCGTGGATGCAGGTGGCGGACGGCCTGCCGCCCGTGCTCTGCGTGCGCGCGGCCGTCATCGGCGACCCGGCCAAGATCCGCGTGCCGCACGCCAAGGGTGCTCGGCCGGCCAAGGCAACGGCGCGAGGGCCGGCCAAGGCAACGGCGCGAGGGCCGGCCAAGGCAACGGCGCGAAGGCCGGCCAAGGCAACAGCGCGAAGGCCGGCCAAGGCAACGGCTCCGGCCCGGAAGAATGCGCCCGCGCGTCGCGGAAGCAAGACCCGGAGTCGCTGAACATGGCGATACGCGTTCGCCTGCCGGTGACATTGCGTGACCTGCCGGGCGCGAAGGCCGTGGTCACGCTCGCGGGCGAGCCCGGGACTGTGGCGGATGCGTTCGCGGCGCTGTGGCGAGAGCTGCCCTCGCTCCGCGACCGCATCGTCACCGAGACAGGCGAGGTGCGCGAGCACGTGCAGGTGTTCGTGGGCGTCGAGAGCATCCGCTACACGGGAGGGCTCGCGACGGCGGTACCGGATGGAACCGAGATCTCGATCGTTCCGGCAGTCAGTGGGGGATAGATGACCGAAGCCAGCATCACCGAACGCATCCAGGCCGAGATGGTGAAGGCGATGAAGGAGAAGAACGCCGAGACACTCTCCACCGTGCGCATGTTGAAGGCGACGCTCATGGAGGCCAAGACGGCGAAGCCCAAGGACGCCACGCTGTCGCGCGAGGAGGAGATCGAAGTCCTCCAGCGCTACGTGAAGAAGCGCCGCGAGACGATCGAGATCAACGCCAAGGCGGGCCGCGCCGACTTGAACCCGTCCGAGGAGCGTGAGATCGCGGTGACGCAGCGGTTCCTGCCGACGATGCTCGCCGAGGAGAAGCTGCTCGAGATCGTGAAAGCGGCCATCGCGAGCACGAGGGCCGCGGGCCCACGTGACATGGGGAAAGTCATCGGGGCAGTGATGGCGCAGGTGAAGGGGCAGGCCGAGGGTGGCACGGTGTCGAGACTGGTGAAGGCCGCGCTCGGCGGCTGACGCCGCGAACGAGTCAAACGGACGGCGCTCGGGGTTCGCGCCCGGGGCGCCGTCCGCATCGCACCCGATTCAGCAACCGTCGTCACCGCACAGGATCGCATCGCACTCGTGCTTGCCATCGCCTTCCCATACCAGTCGCTGAGTGGTCACCGCGCCGTCCTGCCCGAGTGCCGCCACGGTCACTGGCGTGCGGCCCTGGCCGAGCGCCACCCGGATGCTCCACTTCCCATCCGCGGGCCAGTTGCGCTGGAACTCGAACACACCCTTCTCCCGCGTCTTGTGAATCGCGAGCGGCAGGGTCGTGCGCTTCCCGTTCACCACGCCCTCGGCCCACGCGTTCAGCTTGAGCGAGGCCGGGTTCGAGCACATGTACGTGCGCACGACATAGGACTTCCCGTCCTTGGCGGGGCCTTCCACGCGGGCGCTGGCGCCGCCCGCGAGTGCCGCGGGTGCGACCAGGGCAGTGAGGGCGAGGCTGGTGACGAGTCGGCGGATCATCTGGCTCATGGGTTCCTCCCGTTGGCGAAGGGCTCGCGCCGGGCCGGTTCGCCGGACGCTTCACCCGGGAAGTCGCCGCTGGGGCGCGGAATGTTAACGAGCCGCTGCTAGCCGGGATCATTCATGAACCGTGAATCGAGAGGGACGGATGCCCGTGAAGCGCAAGCCTTCAGCGCAGCGATTCATGGGCAGCCGGCCTGCGCAGGCCACGGGCTCATGAATAATCCCGGCTAGAGCCCGAACACCTTCTTCTGTCGCCCCGCGCGCCATTCGGCCGCGGGCCCCATGCCGATGGCCGCCCACCAGGCGTCGAGCGCGTCGGGCTCGAGCGAGAGGACGCGCTCGATCGGCACGTCGGTCGGCACCTCGATCAGCGACGCGATGCGACGGGCGACGCGTTCGCGTTCCGGCCCGGCGACGCGCGGCAACAGGTGCCAGAGCGTCAGCGCGTCGCTCGCCTCGGCCGTGGCGAGCACCGTGTCGAGAACGGTGGCCGCACCGTCGCGCTGGTCGTACGCGGCGAGGGCCATGAGGAACGCGTCCGTGGCGTAGTCGCGACGAGGCAGTCCCACGCCCTCGGGTGAGAGCGGACACCAGGCACCGGCCGGGACGAAGGATTCGAGCCCGCGACCGCCGAGGGCGACTCGGCCGCTCGTCACTTCGAGCCGGCCATGGCCCTGTGGATCCACGCTGAGCGTGTATGCACAACCGAGGTCGGTGGCAATGCCCACCCGCGTCTCCACGACGAACTGCCGTGGCGGCGCGATGATGCTCGCGTGCAGCGTGCCGTGTTCCAGCGCCAACCGCCGCTCGCCGCGGCCGCCGGGGACACGACGCAGGACGCTCCCGGGCTCCAGGTCCACACGGCCGAGCCCCCTGACGAGGAGCCGGGCGCGCGAGGCTTCGTCGGTGGTGAGTGAGCCACCCAGCGCCAGCCGGCCGCCGATCGCCAGGCCTCGCACGCTGGGAGAACCGGCGAGCGCCTCGACGTGCCAGCCGTCCCGCACGAGCCACTGACCCGCGACCGCCACCAACATCAGCGCGGCCGCCGCCGCCCACGCGTAGAGCGCGAACACGGGCCTCGGCGAGCGCACCTGGTCCCAGTCGGGCTCCTCCGGGACGGCCAAGCGCGAGAGGTCCGCTTCGAGCTTCGCGAGATCCTCGGGCAGTTCGCCGCGTCCCGACCAGAGCGTGTCGTCGTCACGCATGCCCATCCACCTTTCCCAGCCGCTCGCGCAGGAGCGCCACGCCGCGGTGCAGATTCACGCGCACAGAGCCGTGTGTGAGCCCGGTGCGCTCGGCGATCTCGGGGCCCGTCAACCCGCTCACGAATCGCAGCAGCAGTGTCTCGCGATACGCCTCGGGCAGCGAGGCGATCACCGCCAGAGCCTCCTTGGCACGCGTGCGACTCATGGTTCGTTCCACATGGTCCGTGATCTCCGGTTCCATCTCCGTGCCGGCAGGCGCCTCGTCAAACGACACAGTGTCACGCCGCCGGCGTCGCCAGTCGGCCGCGCGCCGCCTCGCGATGGTGGCGACCCAGGGCGCGAACGCGGCACCGTCTCGAAGCGAATCCAGCCGCCCCATCGCGGAGAGGAACACGTCTTGCACCAGGTCGGCGACACTGTCGGGCGCCACGCGCGCGAGCACGACAGCCTGCACGAGCCGTGCGTGCCGGCGGTAGAGCGCGCCGAAGGCCGAGCGGTCGCCACGCCGGGCCGCGGCCACCAGCGTGGCGTCGTCCGGCTCGGCGGCGCTAGAAGCGCCAGGCATCGATCGCTGGTTCCGCGCCAGCGGCGTGTCGGGTGTGCGACAGGTTCGCGTCTCCGTGCGGGTCCCGCCGCCGGCGGCGCGACCTCGCGACGACATGACGCGGTCTGAGGGACACGTGTTAGCGAGACGGCGACACGGCGCGGTCGGAAGTACCGAGCGAATCCGCGAGTGGCGGTTCGGGTCCGGGCGGCACGGTGGGCGGGAGCGGCCCAGAGTCACTGGGTGCAGGCTCCTCGGCGGGTGGCGGAGGCGTGGTGTTGGACGGCGGGCCGAACAGCGTCGAGTCCACGGCCGGCGCCGGCGCCTCGGGAGGCAGACCCAGCGCGAGACGGTATTCGGTCTCGCTGATGGCGCCGCGTTGCCGCAGCCGACTGGCGATGATACGGATGCGGTTCTCGATGCGGCGATTGGGCTCCACCGGCGAGTAGCGGCGCGGGTTGATGATCACCGCCGCCAGGCGGATGGCCTGCCCCGCGTCGAGCGAGCCGGCGTCCGCGCCGAACCAGTGCCGCGCCGCGGCGTCGGCGCCGTAGACGCCGTCACCCCACTCGATCGTATTCAGGTAGAGCTCGAGGATACGGCGCTTGCTGAGCGCACGCTCGAGCCGCACGGCGAGGATCATCTCCTCGAACTTCCGCCACGGTGTCTGCGCCGTCGAGAGCCACAAGTTCTTCGCGAGCTGTTGTGTGATCGTGCTGCCACCGCGCACGACCTTTCGCGCCTGAAGGTTCTTCTGCGCGGAATGGCGGATCTCGTCCCAGTCGAACCCCTCGTGCGAGAAAAAGCGCGCGTCCTCGGCCACGAGCACGGCGTCGCGCAGGTGCTTCGCCATGTGCTCGAGGGGAACCCAGTGACGCGACTCGTGGTAGGCGCGGCCGGTCCGCTGCGCCTCACGCTCGCGCTGGCGCATGAGCGCGCTGCGCTCGGGCGCGCGGCGGGCGAGCCCGCTCACGTCGATGGGCGCCACCCGGACGAGCGCCACCACCACGAAAACGCCGACGAGCCCGGCGATGACGACCGCCGCCCGGAGCGCGAGCCGGCGCACTACACTCTCGAAGCGGGCGTGACCACCAGCATGGTCATGTCGTCGCTCTGCGCCGCGGCGCCGCGGAAACGCAGGACGTCATCGTAGACGCGGTCCAGAAGCGCGGCGCCGGTGTCCTTGTCGTGGCCGCGCCACAGCTCGTCGAGCCGGTCCTCGCCGTATTCCTGATGGAATGCATCCACGGCCTCGGGGATGCCGTCACTGAACAGCAGCAGCGCGTCGCCTGAAGCGAACGGTACCTCGGCCTCTTCGTAGGGGGCGCCCGGGAACAGCCCGAGGGGCATGCCGCCGGTCTCGAGCAAGAGCAACTCGCCCGACGCGCGCCTGAGCCTCGGATAGTTGTGGCCTGCGTTCACGTAGCGCAGCGCGCCGCGCGCGTGATCGAGCTCGGCATAGAAGAACGTCACGAACTTACCGGCGGCCGACGACCGCGCGACGGCGAGGTTCAACTGCTCGACGAGGGCGCGGGGAGCATGCTGGCCGTCGGCGAAGGCGCGCATCGTGCTCGCCACGGTGGACACGAGCAGCGCGGCAGGAACGCCCTTGCCGGCCACGTCGGCGATGCTCAGTGCGGCGCGGTTCGCGTCGATGGCGAAGTAGTCGTAGAGGTCGCCGCCGACCTGCTTCGCGGGTACCAGGCGCCCCTCGGCGCGCCAGCGCCCGAGCACGAGCGGCGCGTCGGGTACCAGGCGCATCTGGATATCGCGAGCCAGCAGCAGCTCCTTTTCGAGCGCGTCCTTCTCGAGCTCCAGCCGGCGCCTGGCCTCGGCCTCGACGCGCAGGCGCGCCTTCTCGATGACGCTCGCCGAGTGGCTCGCGACGATGCCCATGAGCCGCACGTCGTGGCGCGACCACTCCCGGCCCGGCTGAGAGTTGCTCACCGCGATCATGCCCGTGACGCGGCCGTCCACCTTGAGCGGCTGGGCGAGGACCGCGCGCACGGGCGACTGAAGATTCTTGAGCCCGGGAAAGCGCGGATCCGCGAGCAGGTCGGAACTTGCGAGCTCGCCCGCCTGCGACATGAGGAAGCCCATCACCGAGGCCTTGATCGCGGGCGCCCACGTGCTGCTCCCGGCCTCGATGCCGGCGCGGCGGCTGTCGAAGATGAGCGTCTGCGCCATGCCGCCGCCGCTCGTCAGGAGCTTGATGCTGCACTCGTCGGCGCGGAGCAGCCGGGTGCTCTTGTGGACGAGCCAGTCGAGGATGGGCTGCAATTCGGACTTCTCGGCCACTACCGCGCAAAGCTCGGAGATGAATTCCAGCTCGGCCTGCGGCGATGCTTCGCTGTCGGTGGGACGGGACGGCTCCTGCGTCATCGGGACCTCGCGTGGGTGGGTCTGAGGGTCGAGCGTACCCTCGCGGCGCGCCACGGGGAAGTGGCGGCGGTGCGTCTCGGCGGGCGGTACTCAAGCCGCGCGCGCTAGCCGCCGATGCTGACCAGGCGTGACCACCCAAGCTTGTACTCGCTGCCCGTCCCGGGCGTTCCACTCATGGTTCACGAGAATCGCCTGTTGGACCCTGCTCGCGCTCGCTCCGGCCCGTCCATCGGCGGCTGGTTGGTCGCGCGCCGCCCCCGGCAGCTGGGTGGTGGTGGAGCGCTGGAATCATGAACTCAGGTCCAAGAACGTGGCTCGTGTGTCCACGAGGCTCGTGCGCCGGCAGCGCGGGACGATGTGGTTCGAACACACGGATGCCACCGGTGCGAAGTGGGAGGACACGGACGACGGCACCGGTGGCGAACGGGCGGCCGACGACGCCTCCGAGAACGTCCGCGAACGCTTCCTCGGGATCGTGAGCCTTCGCGTGGACGGCGCGGCCATCCCGTGCCGCGTATTCGTTCGCGAGTCGAGTTCGACGCCGTTCCAGAGGAGCCACGCCGTACGCGAGTGGGTGTCGAGCCGCAAGCGCTGGGTCGCGGCGGACCCCGGACTTCGCGGGCTGGTCCTACGCGAGGCCGACCTGGGCACCGAGGTGCGCTACCGCGACGGACGCCGCGAGCGAGTGCCGGGACTCTGGTCCGAGAGCGTGCGGACGCTCCATGACCGCGTGCGTGTCGCGGGACGCTCGTACGACTGCTGGGTGGTGACGCGAAAGGTGCAGACGCCCACCGGCGAGTTCGCCGAGCGAACGTCCACCTGGCACTACGACGGCATGCCTACAGGCTGGGTGAAGCGCTCGATCGAGGCACGCGACCCGCGCAACGGCGCCATGACGCGCACAGAGGAACTCGTCGTGGGATTCCGCTACGAGTAGGCAGCAGTGACGCGCGTCCGCGCGCGGATCCCCCCACCGTAAAGCGAGATCTCCGCGCCGACGTGAGTCCACCACGGCGACGCGGAGTGCGTTTCCCCAGAGATCAGTGCTCGGCCGACGCCTGTGGCGCGACCTTGCCGATCGTCTCTTCGAGGAACGATGCCGCCCGCTCGTTGAAATAGATGCGATTGTCGAGCTTGGCGAAGCCGTGGCCCTCGTCCGGCGCGATGAAGACGCGGGGATTGCGGCCGCGCTGCTTCAGCGCCATCGCGATCTGCATCGCTTCCTCGACCGGCACGCGCGGGTCGTTGAAGCCGTGCGCGATGAACATCGGGACTTGGATCTTCTCGACGCGGTTCAGGCTGGAGACGCTCTCGAGGAATTCCTTGTCCGCGAGCGGGCCGTACTCGACTTCGCGCAGCGCGCGCCGATAGCCGCTCGTCCGCTCCAGGAACGTGCGCAGGTTCACGATGCCGACGATGTCCACCGCGGCGCCGAACAGGCGCTCCTTCCGCTCGCCGCGGTCGACGCGCTCTTGGTCCTCGACGATGCACGCCACCGACATGAAGCCGCCGTACGAGCCGCCGTACGTGGCGATGCGGCCGGGCTGGGCATAGCCGTTCTTCACCAGCCACTCCGCGGCGTCCACGCCGTCGCGCACGCTGTCCCAGCGCTTCTTGTAGTCATCGAGCATCTGGAACTCGCGGCCATAGCCGGTGCTACCGCGCACGTTGGGCTTCAAGATCCCGAATCCGCGCGTCAACAGGTAC
>JAHFBW010000022.1:0-10247 GCA_023249845.1 Candidatus Eiseniibacteriota bacterium | reverse complement strand
ACTGGTCGGTGGCACTGAATCCCGGGCGATGCTGCGACTCGGGACCACCGTGGTACAGCACGATGAACGAGATCGGCGTGCCCTTCTCGTAGCCGGGCGGCAGGAACACGAACGCCGAGATGTCGCGCCCGTCGAACGCCTTGTAGGTCACCAGCTCCGGCAGCGAGAAGCTCGCGAAGTCGATGCCCTGGTCGTCGGTCCAGGTGAGCTGGCGGGTCGTGTAGTCCTCGGGGCGCTTCGCGGTCTTCGAGATCGTCGTCGCGAACGCCGTGCCCGGGCGCCGCGCGTTCGTGAGCGTCCAGATGAGCGTGCCGTTCCGGAAGCTGGAGCCGCCGAGGACACCCTTCTCGATGGTCGGAGCGGGAAGTGGCTTCAGGTCCGGCAGCGTGAAGAGGTAGGCCGTGCTGTAGCCGTTCTCGTTGGCGGCCGCGATCAGGTACTGGCGGTCGTCGTCGATCGTCGCGCCGTCCAGCTCCCAACCCGAGAGGGCCGGAAGCGCCTCGCGGACCGCGCCGGACTTGAGGTCGCGCTGGTAGAGGCGCGAACGGCCGTCCTTCCAGTCGGAAAGGATCAGCACCGAGCGCTCGCCGGGCAGGTAGCCGACGGGCTGGCACGCGGCCGTGCCGTCCTTGGGGCGGAGGGTGATGTCCGTGCGCTTGCCGGTCGCCACGTCGAGCTCGAATACCTCGGTCGAGGAGGCGGACAGATAGTGCCCGATCAACATGCGCTTCCCATCGCGCGTCACGTCACCCGCGCCCCACGAACCCTTCTCGCCGAGGAGCTTCGTGGCTTTGTTCGTCGCGAAGTCCCAGCGGTAGAGGTAGAAGTCCTCGGGGCTCTCGTCGTTTGCCGAGTACACGAACGCCGAGCCATCCTCGAACCACAGGTTGACGCTCGCCTGCACCTTGGGATTCGAGAGGATCGGCGTGGTCGGGGCGCCCGGTGCAGCCAGCGGGTCCATGAGGGTGAGCTGTGTGTTCTCGTTGCCGCCACGCGCGTGCATGAGCACGACACGCTTGCCGTCGGGTGACAGCGAGAACGCCGAGAGCCCGTCCGGGAAATCGGTGAGCTTCGTGACCGTCACCTGGTCGGGGGCGTACGACGGAGCCGCCGCGTTCTTCGGCACGGCGCGATAGAGCTGGAACACACCGTCCGGCCAGTCGCGATAGAGCAGCGATCCGTCGGGCAGCATGACGGGCGCGCCCGGCGTGCGGATCTTCAGGAACTGCTCGATCGTGGGTTTCGCTGCGTGGGTCACGGCGGGGAGCATCACCACCGCACACGTGAGCAGCAGGGCCAGCGCGTGCCTGGCGCTCGCTGAGGGACGACGCATGGGGCACTCCTGTTCCAGGCGGGGCGGCGGGCCGCCGTGACACCGCCCGGTGGATGACCTTGCCGCGACGCGGCTCGCGCCTCGCCCCGTCTCGCGGTTCCCGCTCGGCGAGGGACAGTAGCCCTTTCGAGGGCGTTCCGGAACCGATTCCTCCGCCGAGCGCCGCCATGTTGCCGCTCGGCGCGCGCCGGTTCTATAGTCGCCCGTTCACCCCACGGCCGACGCCCTCCACGAAGGGTTCGCTCCATGAGCACGTCCACGTTGCCCACCTATCAGAACCTGCGCCTCGAGCGCCGCGACGCGGTCACCATTCTCTACGTGAACCGACCGCAGGTGATGAACGCCATCAACCGAGAGACGCTGGCCGAGATCGGCGACGCCACGCGCGCATTCGTCGCGGACGCCACCCAGGGCGCGCTGGTCGTGACCGGGAGCGGCGAGAAGGCGTTCATCTCGGGCGCGGATATCAATGAGCTGGCGCCGCTGGGCCCCGCCGCCGCCGAGGACATCTCACGCTTCGGGCAGAGCGTCGTGGACCAGTTGGAGCAGAGCCCCAAGCCCGTGATCGCGGCCGTGAACGGCTTTGCGTTCGGCGGCGGATGCGAACTGGCGCTCGCCTGTCACATGCGGCTCGCGTCCGAGAACGCGGTGATGGGGTTGCCGGAGGTGAAGCTCGGGATCATCCCCGGCTACGGCGGGACGCAGCGCCTGCCTCGACTGGTCGGGCCCGGGCGCGCGCTGGAACTCATCCTGTCCGCGCGAAACATCAAGGCCGACGAGGCCGAGCGGATCGGTCTCGTGAACCGCATCGTGCCGCAGGCCGAGTTGCTGAACGAGGCCGTGAAGCTGGCGCAAGCCATCTTGAAGAACGGGCCGCTCGCAGTGCAGGCGGCGCTCGAGTGCGTCGTTCGCGGCATGCAGCTGCCCCTGGACCAGGGCCTACGCTTCGAGAGCGGACGATTTGGCATCCTCGCCTCGAGCGATGACATGCACGAGGGACTGCAGGCGTTCCTCGACAAGCGTCCCGCGGCGTTCAAGCGTCAGTAGGAAGCTGGGAGAACCCATGGAAGTGGTGCGCGAAGACCTGATCCCCATGGTGGTGTCGCTCGTGCTGGGCACGCTCGTGGGGCTCGAGCGCCAGATGGGCCGCAAGCCCGCCGGGCTCCGCACGCACGTGCTCGTGTGTCTCGGGAGCACGATGTTCGTGCTCACCACGAAACACGCCGTGATCGCGTTCGGCGGCCAGAGCCTCGACGCCACGCGCATCGTGCACGGCGTCGTCACCGGCGTCGGCTTCCTCGGTGCGGGCAGCATCATGCGCACCGAGGGGTTCGTGTTCGGCCTCACCACCGCTGCGAGCGTGTGGATGGTGGCCGCCATCGGCGTCGCCGTGGGCGTTCGGGCCTACCCGCTCGCCGCCATAGGTTCCGTGCTGGCGCTGATCGTGCTCGAAGGCTATCGCTGGCTCGAGCGCATGACCGACCACGACCAGGAGAGCGGGGAGTAGGGGCTTCAGGGGCGGGCCGCGCCGCGGCGGTCAGCGCCCCGCGGCCGCTCCGACCAGCTCGGCGAGCACCAGGTCGCCTACCCGGTCCGTGCCGACGCCGGAGTCCATGCCGAGGTTCGGCAGCTTGCGCGAGCGCAGGAGCCTCACCACGGCGTCCTCGACGCGCGTCGCGGCGGCGCTCTCGCCCAGGTGACCGAGCATCATGCTCACCGCCATGATGGTGGCGAGCGGGTTGGCGCGGTTCTGGCCCGCGAACTGCGGTGCCGAGCCATGGATGCTTTCGAACAGGCTCACGTGGCCTGGGTTCAGGTTCGCGCTCGCGGCCAAGCCCAGCCCGCCCACCAGCGCAGCACCCAGGTCGGTGAAGATATCTCCGAACATGTTGCTCGTGACCACCGTGTCGTACTGCTCGGGCGCGGTCACCACGAACATGCACGCGGCGTCGATGTACTGGTGCTCGCGCGTCACGTCAGGGTAATCGGCGCCGACCTCGGCGAACGTGCGCGTCCACAGTTCCATGGCGCGGATGGCGTTGGCCTTGGTCAGGAGCGTCAGCTTCTTTCGCTTAGCGCGCGCGCGACAGGTTTCGAACGCGTGGCGGATCACGCGTTCGGTGCCCTTCCGCGAGAAGATGATCTCCTGCGTCGCGATCTCGTCGGGCGTGCCCTTCTTGAAATGGCCCCACATGCCGGCGTACGCGTCCTCGGTGTTCTCGCGAACGACCAGGAAGTCGATGTGCTCGGGCGCCTTGCCCTTCAAGGGCGTGAGCGACTCATCGTAGAGCTTGACCGGCCGCATGTTCGCGTAGAGGTCGAGCCCGAACCGCAGCCGCGCCACGATGCCGAACTCGAGGAAACCTGGCGTCATGCGCGGATCGCCGATGGCGCCCAAGAGCACGGCGTCGTGGTCCTTCACCTCAGAGAACGAGGCGTCGGAGAGCACCTCCTGCGTCTTCAGGTAGTGCTCGGCGCCGAACGGAAACCGCGTCGGCTTGACGGTGAAGCCTTCGAGGGACGCCACGCGTTCGAGCACGCGCAGTCCCTCACGCACCACCTCGGGGCCGATGCCGTCGCCGGGGATCACGGCGATGTCGTGGGTGCGGCTCATGTTGACTCCTTGGGGCTCGATGCGCGCGCTCGGCGCGACACCGGTCAGGGCTGCAGTACGTACTCCACCGACGCCCACGTGCGATACGGCTTCGCGAACTTGACCGCCGGGGTGAATCTCCAGGATCCCACCTGGTCCAGGATATGATGCACCACGGCGGCCGGAACCTGATCCTCGGTCACCCAGGGCAGCTCGGAGAGGAGCGCTTGGCCGGACTCGCTGACCAGCACCTGGATGAACATCTGCGTGGGTTTCTTCAAGTGCAGGAGCGCGCGCACCGAATCGGGCGGCTGCGGCTGCGGGTTGAACACCAGGTTCGGGATCTTGTCGAACTGGACGTACTCCTCCTGTTTGGGCCTCCGAGACGACGTGAGCACGGCGCACGCCCGCGCGCCATTCAGGAATCGCGTCGGCAACGAGTCGGGCTGCGAGCCGGGGAGCGTGAGTCGCGCGAGCGCGAGCCAAGGTGTGCGCCAGGTGGAGTCCTCCGCGGCGGCCTCCTGGAGCCACTCGCGCGCCTCGGCGCGTCGCCCATGCCGCCAAGCCCAGAGCCCCGCCAGATAGCTGGCTTCGGGAAGCCACGGTTCCAAGTACGCGGCCCAGTGGGCCGCCGCTTCGCCCAGCTCCGCGTCGCCCGCGCGGCTCGCGGCGAGTGCCAAGAGCAGCGATTCCTTGCCCGAGAGCGGGCGCGCAGCGGCGGAACGGCTCGCCATCGCGACCGCTTCCTTCCAGTCGCTGCGCGCAAATGCCAGCTCGGCGCGCGCGCGGGCGACGTACCAGTACCAGCCGTCGAACCTTCCATTGATCCACAACCCTTCGCGCTGGAACGGGTACTCCGAGCGACGGTCGTGCCCAGCGGTGTCGGCGAGCGCCGCCGAGAGGAGCGGCGAGTGGAGCCGCTGCCACGCGGAGTCTGCGAGCCCGACGCGCGCCTCGTCGAGCGCGATGGCCAGCTCCAGGTCGGCGTCGGGGCCCTGCATGCCTCGCAGGCGCTTCAACTGTTCGAGCGCCAGCGCATAGGCGCCGGTCTCCTCGAGTGTTCGTGCCTGGAGCGCCACCTCGACCGGCTTGAGCGGCGACTTCACGGTCGTGGCCGCGGCGGGGCGGGCGACCGGTCGCCGTGGTGCCGGCTTCGTCGCGCTCTGGTTCGGCGCGGGCGCGGCGTTCGCGAGCAGCGCGAGCCCGAACAACAGGAGGCAGGCGCAGGCGACGATGCGGCGGCGAGGTGACTCGGTCACGCGTGGCGTTGGGGTCACGACACCCGCGACTCGTCCAGGGCCGACAGCACGGCGTGGATCTCGTCCTCGGCCAACACGCGATCCACCGACTTGGCGCGCTGGAACACGGCTTGCACGCGTTCGGGGGTGGCGGCGATCTTTCTGCTCTCGAGCCAGAACACGACGTTGCTCTCGCCGCTCATCGGGCCGACCTCGATCTCCTGGTGGCGGCCCACCATGTCGGCGGGCACTCCCGAATAGACGCGGTCGGCGAGCCAGTGGTCACCCTTCTTGAACGCCTTGATCACCGCCGCGGCGTGCACGCCGGTGCCGGTGCGAAACGCGTCCGCACCCACGACCGGATAGTTCACGGGGATCGGTACACCCGTGCCCAGGCTCGTCTTCTCGCAGTACTCGGGGAGCGCGGTGATGTCGTTGTCGATCCAGCCCAGGAGCTTCAAGTTCACGAGCAACTGGTCCATGGGCGTATTGCCCACGCGCTCGCCGATGCCGATCGCGCATCCGTGAACGCGCGTGGCGCCGGCGCGGATGGCGGCGATGGTGTTCGCCACCGCGAGCCCGCGGTCGCAGTGCCCGTGCCAGTCGAGCCCGATGTCGGCGCCGCTTTCCAGCACGACCTGCTTCGCGAAACGCACCAGGTTCGCCGCGCCCGTGGGCGTGGCGTGGCCGACGGTGTCGCAAAGGCAAAGACGCTTCGCACCACATTCGATGGCGGCGAGGAACAGCCGGCGCAGCGTCTCGGGGCGCGCGCGCACCGTGTCCTCGGTGACGTACATCACCGTGAGCCCCTGCTTCACGGCGAAGCTCACCGCCTCGCGCGTGTGCGCGAGCATCATGTCCTCGGTCCAGTTCTCGGCGTACTGGCGGATGGGGGAGGAGCCGATGAACGTGCACACCTCGATAGGCAGCCCCGTCTTCTGCGAGATGTCCACCACAGGCTCGATGTCACGCAGCATCGTGCGCGCGGCACAGTTCGCGGCGATCGAGAGCTTCGCGGAGACGATTTCCTGGGCGAGCCGGGTGACATCCTTGATCACGTGCGGCCCGGCGCCCGGGAGCCCGATGTCGGCCGTGTCGAGCCCGAGCCGGTTCATCAAGTGCAGGATCTCGAGCTTCTGCTCGATCGTGGGTGTGCGCACGGACGGCGACTGCAACCCGTCGCGCAGCGTCTCGTCGTCGAACAGGATCCGGAACGGCGGCTTCTCCCAGCGCTCGCCGGCTTCGTTCCAGTCGTGGATGAGATCGTGGTCCTGGCCCATGGTGTGTCCCCCGCGCTTCGTCTCGCGCCCCGCCTGATCGCGTGGCCCGACTGAGGCGCGCCTCCTCACGCCCTCTCGATCAACACCGCCATGCCCTGCCCGCCGCCGATGCAAGCCGATGCGATGCCGAACTTCTTGTTGCGCAGCCCCAGCTCCACGACCAGCGTGTAGATCAAGCGCGTACCCGTGGCGCCGAGCGGGTGGCCCAAGCCGATGGCGCCGCCATTCACATTGA
The DNA here is from genome assembly GCA_023249845.1 of Candidatus Eiseniibacteriota bacterium. Taxonomy (GTDB): domain Bacteria; phylum Eisenbacteria; class RBG-16-71-46; order RBG-16-71-46; family RBG-16-71-46; genus JAIOPA01. The sequence goes on along the minus strand of JAHFBW010000022.1, from coordinate 3,568 downwards.
CCTTCTCGCGGTCGAGGTCGAGATCTTTCTCCACCGCGAGGTACTGCGCGGCGAACGCCTCGTTGATCTCGAACAGGTCCACCTGGCCGAGCTTCAGCCCGGCGATCGCCAGCACCTTGCGGATCGCGGGCGCCGGGCCGAAGCCCATGATGGACGGGTCCACTCCCACATAGGACCAGGCGCGCACATTTGCGAGCGGCTTCTTGCCTTCCTTCTGCGCGTTCGCGGCCGTGGTCATGACGACGGCGGCGGCGCCGTCCACGATGCCCGAGGCGTTACCCGCCGTGACCATCGACTCGGGGCCGAACGCCGGCGGCAGCGCCGCCAGCCGGTCGATGCTCGTGCCGGGGAACAGGTGATCGTCCTTCTCGACCACCGCGCTCTTCTTTCCGAGTTTCACCTCGACCGGGACGACCTCCTGTGCAAAGCGTCCGTTGTTGTTGGCGGCGTTCGCTCGCTCGTGCGAGCGGAGCGCGAACTCGTCCTGCTGCTGGCGCGTGATGCCATACTTGCGCGCCAGATTGTCGCTCGTCTGCGCCATGAAGAAGCCGCAGTAGCTGTCCTTGAGCGCCGCGAACAGCGAGTCCTCGAGCACCGGCCCCGGCCCGAGCTTGATGCCCCCGCGCGCACCACGCAGCACGAGCGGCGCCTGGCTCATGTTCTCCATGCCGCCCGCCAGCACCCACTGCGCCTCGCCGAGCTGTAGCATCTGTGCCGACGAGGCCACGGACTGGAGGCCCGAGCCGCACAGGCGATTCACCGTGAGCGCGGGACACTCGTCCGAGACGCCAGCCTTCAAGCCCACGTGGCGCGCGCCGTAGATGGCGTCGGCCGAGGTCTGGAGCGCGTTGCCCATGACGACGTGGTCCACGAGGCTAGGCGAGAGGTCGGCGCGGTCGAGCGCGGCGCGCGCGGCCGCGGCTCCCAGCTCGATCGCCGACACACCGCCGAGCGCTCCGCCGTTCTGCCCGTCGCCACGCTTGCCGCCCACCCACTCTGCCATGGGCGTGCGGGCGCCCGAGAGAATCACGATGTCTGGAAGTCCGTTGCTGGACAAGGGATTACTCCTTCGGTCGAAAGTCTTTCATGAAGAGCTCGTCGGTGCGGAGTCCACGCGATCGCGGGGCTCGATCCCGCTCGCGCGTGGAGTGCGCGATCAGCCGACGAACGCTAGCACTCGACCGGAGGGGCCACAAGCAGAGCGACCAGGCACGGCCCTTTGGGAGATTAGCGGGCGACCCGCCGGTTCACCGGTGGGCACACCCGGCACGCGACGCGCCCCGGAGTCCGAAACGCCGGGCGCGCGCCGCGCCGACACATCCGTGGTCGAGGGCTTCATTACGGATAGATGGGCGGATCCACCACGACCATCGGGTCCAGTCTAATCGTGGGATTCGAGTCCTTCACGACGGAGTACTTGTGATGGCCCTGATTCAGTGCGTGCTGCGGCGAGGTCGCCGCGTCGAACGTCAGCACCTCGGTCCAGAACGGGCCCTGGTCCTTGAACATGATCGTGAACGTCTCGCTGCCCTTGGTCGTCCACAGCACCTTCTCTCCCTGATGGACCTTCAGCGGGTCCTGATCGACCGTGATGACATCGCCATTGATCGTCACCTCGATCACGTACGCGGTGACACTCTGCAACTGCGGCCTCATGGGACACCTCCACTTTTGGGGGATGGGGTGGTCTGGGATACCGAGCTCGCCGAGGCGAGCAGGGCATTGAATCGAGGCTCGGACCGCCAGTCGTGATGCACCGGCGAATCCCGCAGCCACGCGAGCGGGTAGCCGCCGGCCACCGCGCGCTCCAGCCAGCTGAGCGCCCGCAGTCGTTCGCCGAGTTGCCAGTGCGTCAGCGCGGCACAGTACTGCACCATCACGTTCCCACTGTCGGCGTTCAGCGCGGTGGACAGGTAGGCGCGGGCACTGTCCGGCTGGTCGAGCTTCGGGAACACACTCGCCAGGTACGCGGGGATCATCGGGTCGGCCGGCTCGCCGCGCTCGGCATGCCCGAGCATCTCCTCCCGGCCGAGCCGCACCGCCTGGGCGTAGGCATCGCGCGCCTGGTCCGGCCGCTTACGCAGCCAGAAGTACGCGTCGCCCAGGTTGAGCCAGGCCGGGTAGCCCACTTCGCCGAACTGCAATGCCTGATTGTAGGTGTCCATGCATTCGTTGAGCTGGTTCGTGTTGAAGTACGCGGTACCCAGGTTGCTGTATGCAGTAGCCGTCGGCCGAAGCGCCAGTGCGTGACGCAGGGTGTCGATCGCCCGGCCGTACTCGCCCTCGAGCACGAGCATCGCACCGAGGCTGGAGTAGCCCTTCGACAGGTCGGGGGCCCGCCGGATCATCTCCTCGTAGGCGTGGATCGCTTCCATGACATGGCCCTGCTGGAACTCCCACTGCGCCAGCCACCAGCGGGGGCGGAAGGCGTGCGGTCGTCTTTCGATCGCGGCGGCGTACACCGCGCGCTCACCCTTCGAATCGCCGAGCAGGCGATGACTCCGGCCATAGCCCTGCCACGCGTCGTCACGGGTGGGATCGAGCGCGCACGCGCGCCGGTACTCGACCACGGATTCCGCGGGCCGTTTCAGCAGCACGAGTGCTTCGCCAAGCACGCGATGGGCGTCGGCGAGATCGGGGTCCAGCGCCACCGCCTGGCGAGCCGTCGCTTCGGCGCGCGCCAGCCACTTCGTGTCCTTCGTGCGCGGAAAGGACTTGAGCTGGGCGGCGGCGAGCCACACCTGCGGAGCCGCCGCGTCGGGCTCCGCTCGGCACGCGGATTCTAGATCGTCACGCGCGCGCTGCAGCTCCTCCTCCGACTGGGCGGCCGCCACCCGTCCGATGCCCTGGGCGAGGAAGCGCAGCGTGCCGGCGCCGCGGACACCCAGGTCCGGAACGGCGTTGCCACGCCGAGGCGGAAGATCGAGCAGCGCAAGTGACGCGCGATACAGGCTGTCGGTCCAGACGCGCGGCGCGGACTGCGGCACCTCGAACGATCGGGCGCTGATCAGGCGCCCGCGCGCTGGCTCGCGCAGCTCGAGGCGTGCCCGGAGCAGGTTGTCCCTCCGCTCGAACGAGGGCACCAGCGCGAGATTGGCGCCCAGCAGCGTGCGCGCATCCCGCACCGACGTGAGCTTCTCGATCCGGCTCTCGTTGAAAGGTGCGAGTTGGAAGCCCGGCAGGTCCTGGTGGCGCTGGAGCCGCGAGGCGAGGAGTTCCACGGAGCCCAACGCGAACGCCGCGAACTCACGGTCGCTGCCGGGAGTCGAGGGCAGGAGCAGCGCGAGGTTCCGGTCGTGGGGCAGCGTCGGGCCCGAGAACACGAGCCATGCGAACACGGCGGCCGCCACCAGCGCGATCCCTGCGAGCGGGCGAATCAAGTGACGCGGCCACGTCCGCGCCGCTGGACCTGAGGTCGCGCGGGCGGGGAGCGCGCCAGCGCCCGGACGCGCGTCCGCTGGCGACTCGACCTCCGCGCGGCTCGCGATCCGGGCGTTCGCGAGCGCCGTGGCCACCTCGTCGCACGAGGCGAAGCGCTCCGCGGGGTCGCGGGCGAGCATGCGTTCCA
>JAHFBW010000225.1 GCA_023249845.1 Candidatus Eiseniibacteriota bacterium | reverse complement strand
GGCCGGTCCGCCGTGGTGGCCACGAACGCGATGCGCCCGCTGCGGCCGGCGTCGATCTCGTAGCTGAACGCGCCGTTCACGACCAGGTCGCCGAGTGCGAGGCGCTGAGCGGGTCCCTCGAGCGGCTGGATCCAGACTCCGACCCCGGTGCGGTCGTTCGCCGCGATCAGGAGCCGGCGGCTGTCCGCGAGCCACTGGCCGTGGAACGCCATGCGATCGAGCGCACGCGTCACGCTTCGCGCCGTCCCTCCCGCGGCCGGGACGACGTGCACCTCCTGGACCCAGTTGATGTCGCCGCGTCCGTCACGCGGGTACCAGAACGAGATCGAGCGACCGTCGGGCGACCATTCGGGGTGATTCTCGAATCGCGTCGCACCCGTGAGCGAGCGGATCGCGCCGCTCGCGACGTTCACCACCGCGAGACTCGTGGAGTCCAGTCGCCCACTCTGGGGTGCGGGCACGCGTGCGATCGCGATCTGGCGGCCGTCGGGCGACCACGCGAGCCCAGAGGGCGGGCTCCCGGGCGGCAACGAGAACTCGAGCGACCAGGAGCCACTCGTGATCCGGCGCGCCTCGCCTTCGAGCGGTTGCACCCAGAGGTGATACGGCGCGAGGTCCCGGCGTAGGAACAGGTCCTCGTCCTCGACGCTGAACGTGCCGATGTGGCGCGCCTCTCCGCTGCGCATGGGAAGCGTGTCTGACGTGGCGTAGGCGACGGCGCCGCCATCGGGGCGCCAGGAGAAGTGCTCGACGCCCTGCGATGCGCGCGTCAACCGCCTCGGCTCGCCCGCGCGCATCGCGAGCAGCCACACCTGGGGCTTCTCCTTGTCGTCCGGCGCCAAGAACGCGAGCGTGCCCCCGTCGGGCGACCAACGCGGCGACGACACCGAGTGTCGTTCGAACGTCAGCGGCCGCGCCTCGCCCGTGACGGCGTCGGCGAGCCACAGCTCGGAGTCGTTGTGGTCGCGCTCGAAGTCGGGGCGGGAGACCAGGAACGCGATCGAGCGACCGTCCGGCGACACACGCGGGCTCGAGATGCCGACGAGCTTGCGCGCTAGCTCCAGCGAGAACCGTTCGGCGGCGCAAGGGAGCGTGGGAGTACCGAGGACGAGGGCAAGCGCACAAGCGGCGACGAGATGGGGACGCATCGGACCTCCGGGAGCTGGCAGCGTTGGAGCGCGGCGGCAGCGCCGCGGAATGCGGTCCGGGAAGCTAGCACAGCCTCGAGGCCGCTGGACACGGAACGGCGGATGGCGTTTCTTGCAGGGTGGCGGACAAGTCCCAACCTCAACCGGTCCCGAACGAGCCTTCGCATGCCCGATTCCCCGATCACCGAGCGCCCGGAAACCGAGCGCGAGGATTTCATCCGCGAGATCATCAAGGACGACCTCGCGCGCGGTGCGGTGAACGCCGTGGTGACTCGCTTCCCTCCCGAACCGAACGGCTACCTGCACATCGGCCATGCGAAGGCGCTGTGCCTGAACTTCGGGATCGCACGCCAGTTCGGCGGCGTCTGCCACCTGCGCATGGACGACACCAATCCGGCCAAGGAGGACGTGGAGTACGAAGACTCCATCCTCGACGACGTCCGTTGGCTGGTGGCGGGCTGGGCGGACCACTGCCTGGGGCTCAAGGCGCGCGGGGACGTCGCGCACGCCGACGGCCGGGATTTCCACCTTGTCGCCGTGCCGCTCGTGTCCGCCGATGGTCGGACGCTCGAGCCGTTCCGAGCGTCGGATTACTTCGACGCGCTGCACGCGTTCGCCGTTCGGCTCATCGAGTTGGGCAAGGCGTTTGTGTGCGACCACACGGCGGAGGAGGTGGACCGCATGCGCGGTGCCCCCGGGGAGCGCGGCGAGGAGAGCCACTTTCGCGGCCGCAGCGTCGCCGAGAACCTCGAACTCTTCACGCGCATGCGGGCAGGCGAGTTCCCGGATGGCGCTCGAACGTTGCGCGCGCGGATTGACATGGCATCGCCGAACGTCTGGCTCCGCGACCCTGTGCTTTATCGCATACGACACGCGAGCCACCACAACACCGGCGACCGGTGGTGCATCTATCCGCTCTACGACCTCGCGCATGGCCTCTCCGACTACATCGAGGGCGTCACCCACAGCCTCTGCACGCTCGAGTTCGTGCCACATCGGCCGCTCTACGACTGGCTTCTAGAAGCGCTGGACCTGCCTCGCGCGCTGCCGCACCAGTACGAGTTCGCCCGCCTGAACCTGGCGCATACCGTGATGAGCAAGCGAAAGCTCTTGCGCCTGGTGCAGGAGGGCCGGGTTTCGGGATGGGACGATCCGCGTATGCCGACGATCCGCGGCATGCGCCGTCGTGGCTATCCGGCCTCGGCGCTGCGCGACTTCGCCGATCGCATCGGTGTCGCCCGCCGCGAGAATCGTGTGGAGCTGGCGCTGCTCGAGCACTGCGTGCGCGAGGACCTGAACCGACACGCGCTCCGCCGCATGGCGGTGCTCGATCCCGTGCGCGTCGTGATCGAGAACTATCCCGAGGATAGGGTCGAAGCGTTCGAACTCGCGGACAATCCGGAGGATCCCGTGGCCGGCACGCGGCGCGTGGCGTTCTCGCGCGAACTCTGGATCGAGCGGGACGACGTCCGCGAGGTCCCGCCGCCCAAGTTCTTCCGGCTGAGCCCGGGCGTGGAGGTCCGCCTGCGCGGCGCCTACTGGATCCGCTGCACGAGTGTCCGGAAGGATGCCGCGACCGGCGAGATCGTCGAGGTGCGCGCCACGTACGATCCTGAGACCAAGAGTGGCAACGCTCCGGATGGCCGGAAGGTCAAGTCCACGCTCCACTGGGTCTCGGCCAGCCACGCGATCGAGGCCGAGGTGCGGCTCTACGAACCGCTGTTCACGGCCGAGAACCCCGACGACCTTCCGGACGGCGCGGACTTCACACAGGGGCTGAACGCCCGCTCGCTCGAGATGCGCCGGGGCTGCAAGCTCGAGCGCGCCCTCGCTGACGCCTTGCCCGGCCAGCCGATCCAATTCGAGCGGGTCGGCTACTTCGTCCTGGACGGGGCGGAAACCACATCCGGCGCGCCGGTGTTCCTGCGCACAGTGACGCTCAAGGACGCCTGGGCGCGTATGGAGAAGCGCGGCGGCTGACACGACCGGTCCGACGCTCGGGCTTGTCAACGTTCGCCGTCCTGTCCGACAATCTTCGCCATCGCTTCGCCGCCGGCCGCGCGCGAAAGCCTTGTCGGGAGTGTCACCCGGCCTTGAACTTGATCGGCGAACCCCAGGGAGTGTCATGTCTCATTTCGCGCGGTCGACGTCCATGCTGCTCCTCGTGCTTCCCTTGGCGCTCGCCGCTGGTGACTCGCGCCCGACCCGCGCCGCCTCCGCCCCGCCACCTTCGAAGCTCGTGCTCATCGGCACCACCGATCTTCGCGGCGAGACGAGTCCGTGTGGCTGTCACACCCCGCGTGGTGGCTTCGCGCGCATCAGCTCGGTCGTGGACAGCGTCCGACGATCCGGCGCTGCGATGGTCTACCTCGATGCCGGCGGCGCGTTCCCGGATCTCTCGACCCGGATGGATCTGGCGGATTTCATGTACTCCGCGCTACGTGACATGGCGCCGGGCGCGGTGGGCGTGGCGCCACGCGACCTCCAGCTCGGGCTGTCGGCGATCCGCCGGTTCGCGGCGGACTCCCGCCTGCCCATGACCTGCGCGAATCTCCTGGACCGGGCCACGCGCGCACCGCTGTTCCCTCCCACCCGAATCGTGGAACTACCGGGACTCAAGGTCGGGGTGTTCGCGCTCCTGGGCGAGCGATTCGAGCTGGGCGCCGCTCGCGATTCGGTCGTCGTCATCGACGCCGAGAGCGCGGCACATGTGGCGGTGACCTCACTTCGCGAGCAAGGCTCGCAAGTCATCGTGCTGCTGTCGCAGCTTGGCCGAGTGGGCGGTGAAGATCTCGCCACCGCCGTTCCCGGGATCGATGCCGTGTTCCTCGGGCACGACGTCCCCGTGCTCGAGCACGGCCGACGGGTCGGAGGCTCGCTCGTGAGCTACGCCGGCGAGCGCGGGCAGCAGATCGGGATGCTGCAGCTCTCACTCGACGGCGCCGGTCGCGTCGGCGATGGCACGTGCGACGTGATCTCGCTCGGCCCCGACGTGCGCCAGCACGCCGCGATGCTGGCGCGAGTCAAGCAGTTCGAGGATGCCTACAACGAGCGCATGCGCCACGAACAGCGCCTGGCGCAGGCGGCCGACGAAGCAGACACCGATCCCATCGACCACTTCGTCGGCGGAGCCGTATGCGCACGTTGTCACACGGCGGAAGCCGCGCAGTGGATCACCACCGCCCACTCGCTCGCCTGGGAGACGCTGGTACGCGAGAAGAAGGACGCCACGCCGGACTGCATCCCCTGTCACGTCGTCGGGTTTCGCAAGGCGGGAGGCTTCCAGTCGGCCACTTCCACACCGCACCTCGTGAATGTCCAGTGCGAGAACTGCCACGGCATGGGTACGACGCATGGCGAGAACTGGGTCGCGAGGAGCGGGCCCACGGAGGGTACGTGCCGCACCTGCCACAGCGCCGAGCGCGATCCAGAGTTCGACTTCGCGACACGACTACCGCTCGTCACGCACGGCAACACGAGTGGCGAGTCCATCCGCAACGTGAAGGCGCGCCGCGAGCGGTACCGCTCGGGGGCGAGCCGCTGAGTCTCTCGCGCGCCAGGCCGCTTCGCGCTGGACTTCAGCGTGGATCGGACGAGGCGCGTTCGAGCGCCCGGCGCGCCTCGAGCAGGGACGCCGCGCCCGGCGCGTTAGCAAGCCCACGCGCCACAACGGCCCTCGCTGCCGCGACCTCACCCGCGACCACCAGCATCCTCGCCTCGTAGTCGTAGCCTCGCGGATCGGCGGGCGCCAGCCGCTGCGCTTCGCGGAACGCCGCGAACGCCTCGGCGCTCGCGTGCGCGGCCTGAGCGGCCATGCCCAAGAGGAGCAACGCCTCGAGGCGTGCAGCGCCCGAGACGCCGGCGGCGAGTGCCGTCCGCGCCGCCGCGCCCGATCCCGGCACGTCGCCCAACTCGCGCCGAACGTGGGCGAGATCGACCCACGCCTCCATGGGGGCACCGGGCAGACGTACGAGCTCCTCGAGCGTCGCACTCGCGGCTGGCGAGTCGCCGGCCGCGAGCTCCGAGCGCGAGCGCTCGACGAGTGTTGCCCGGCGCTCGGCGCGCACGCGCGTGCTCCACTCCTTCGCAAGCGTCACCGCCAGCGACAGGCTACCCGCATCGCGAAGCTCCTCGAACACGCGCGCGGCCTGCGCGTTGTCAGCGTTCGCCAGCATCGCGCGCGCGCGCGAGCGCCACACGGCCTCGCGCGGCCACGCGGCGAGCGGTCCGCCCGCAGGCGGCACCACACGCCGCGGCAGGTCCCGCACGGCGGTGCGGTTCTCCCCCGCCGGCGCACGCCCCACCTCGATCAAGTCGCGCGGCGCGCGGTACTCGACGTAGGGCCGGTCGTCGGTGTTGCGAGGCGCGGGTCGGGCGAGTGCGCGCAGCGACTTCCCCGAGGCGACATAGAACGCGGCGATGTCCTCCGCGGTCGACAAACGCGCGCGCCGAAGCTGCGCTTCCATGGCCGGGCCGCGGAGTCGTTCGAGCTCGAGCCCGCGTCCCGCGGGTGCGGCCACGAGCAGGACGTCTGAAGCGCCCCACAGGCAGAACATGTGGGCGTCCGGGAACAC
>JAHFBW010000224.1 GCA_023249845.1 Candidatus Eiseniibacteriota bacterium | reverse complement strand
ATAGAGGCCCACGGCGAGCGTGCGCGGGTGATAGTCGTAGTAGCGCGACGGGTCCGGCGTGCCGGGCGGCAGCGGATCGCCGGCCAGCACGCTGCCCTGGTGCCGGCCGTCGTGGAAGCGGAGCTCGCCGCCCACGGTGATCGCCCCGTTGGCGTGCGTGAGCCGCGCGCGCGGCAACCAGCCGAAGTGGCGGTTCACCACCTCGCGGCGGCGCGTGACGTCGAACCGCTCGAGCAGCGCCCGGCCCTGCGCGTCTCGCACCAGCACGCCGTTGGCGTCCTGCGCGTAGTGGCCGCGCGGGTAGAGCGTCGTGTCGGTGGTGGCGATGTCCGGGAGCCGGTAGTCCGCGAGTGCGCGATCCAGCCGGCGCTCGTCGTAGTAGCCCCGACCGTCGAACCAGAACCACGTCCCCGTGAGCGTCAGTTCGGGCGTGGGCACCCAGGTGTGGATGGCTTCGTAATGCGGCTCGAAGAAGTGGTCGCGTTCGCCGTCGTAGCTGAGCGGATTGAACCGGCGGTCACGGTCGGAGTCACCGGTGACGCCGCCGGCCAGGTACTCAGGCGGAAGCGCCAGGTAGGCGAGGTGCGTCTCCTCCGGCCCACCGTAGAGATTGAGGCGGAACGAGTGCCGGCCGACGCTCCGCCGCGCCGACAGCGCGTACGACCACAGGCGCGACCAAGATTGGTCACGGTAGCCATCGCTCTCCACGCGCGCGTAGCGGCCATAGAGCTCCCAGCCGCTCACGACGGGCCCCGAGCCACCCTCGAAGACGAGGCGCCGTGTCGCGAACGAACCGGCACCCACGGTGGCGCTCGCGAACGGCGCGTTGGCGAACGGCGATGTCTCCACGTTCACGCTGCCGCCGAGCGCAGCCGCTCCGTAGAGCGCGGGCCCCACACCACGCTGCACCTGCACCTCCTGCGTGCCCGAGAGCAGGTCGGGATGGTCGATCCAGTAGACCTCGTGCGATTCAGGGTCGTTCAACGGCACGCCGTTCACGAGCACGCTGATGCGCCGCTGCGGGAAGCCACGCAGCGTCAGGTAGGAGTAGCCGATGCCGTTGCCGGCGTCCGAGTACGCGAACGCGCCCGGCTGCGTGGCGAGCGCCATGGGCGTGTCCTGGCCCCAGTCGATCTCGCGGATCTCCTTCCGGCGCAGGCGTGACGCCGCCACCACCGGACGGTCGCCCACGCGCGACGTGCTCACCTCCACCAGCGGCATGGGCACGACGTGGCCGAGCGTGTCCGACTCCTGCGCGTGCGCGGCGGAGCATGGAGCCAGCATCCCGAGCGGCAGGACGATCGCGAGCGCGGCGAGAGTCGCGAGCGGGGAGGGCGAGCGGCGGGGCGAGCTCATGAAACGGACTCCTCTCGAAGGAAGCGAGTCGAGCCCCACGCGAGCAGCGAGGTGGCGAGACCCGCGTAGATAGGCTCCAGGTCGAGCGGGTAGTGGCCGCGCGACGCGGGGACGTTCTTCCACAGCACCCACCCCAGCGTGACCACACCAGGGAACAGCATCAGCAGCAGCGCGCCGCGTGGACCGGGCCGGCCGCGGCCGGCCATGGCCAGCAGGACCGGCAGCAGCAGCACTGGGGTCACCACCGAACCCAGGTCGTGCCACAGCGCCACCACGCTCGGGCGCGCGAGCGCCAGCGTCGTGGCGAATGCCGTGGCGATCCACAGCCCGAAGCGCGACCACACCGGGATGCGTGACGGGTCGCCACCGCGCACGCGCCACACGAGGTCGCGTCCCACGGTGGTGGCGGCGATGAACGCGTAGGAATCGATCGTGCTCATCACCGTGGCGATCATGCCGAGGTAGAAGAGCCCCAGCGCCACCGGTGGGAGCGTGAGGTTGGCGAGGCGCGGGAACGCGTACACCGGGTCGGCGAGGTCGGGCAGCAGCGCGCGCGCGTAGAGCCCGCACGCGGTGGTCATGAAGTCGAACGCGATCCAGAACAGGATCGAGAGCAGGACGCCGTTCCGCGCCACGCGGGAATCGCGCGCGGCGTAGGCGCGCTGCCAGAACGCCGGATCCACCATGGTGCCAAGCGCGATGACGTACCACACGGCCACCGCTGCCACACCATTGCCGCCGTGCCACACCCAGTGCGATGCCGGCACGCGAGGGGCCAAGAACGGCAACCCACCGTGCTGCACGAACAACGAGCCCAGGAGCAGGATGAAGCCCCCGTACATGAGCACGAACTGGATCTGGTCGGTGAAGATGACGGCGCGAAGGCCGCCGCGGTCCACGTAGAACACGCTCAGCACGGCCGCCGCCACCACCCACGGCGCGGCCGGACCGCCGAACATGGCGGCGAACAGCGTGCCGAGCATGAGGACGTACGCGGCCGGCGCCGCGTTCACGAACACCGCGCCGGCGCCGACGAGTGCCGCGCGCCGTCCATAGGCGCGCTCCAAGAGATCGGGCAGCGTCAGCAGCTCCGACTCGCGGGCGCGCCGCGCGAGGTACAGCGCGAACAGCGTGGCGCCCAGATAGTAGGGGGCGCCGAACACCAGCCAGTTCGCGACGCCGTAGCGCCACGCGTACTCGCCCACGCCGAGGATGCCGCCGTACCACGTGGCGACCAGCGTCGCGACGAATGCCGGCAGCGTCACGCGGCGGCCCGCGACTAGGTAGTCCTCGGTGGAGGGCCGCGAGCCGAAACCTCGTACCCACACGAGTGCGAGGGCGAGGAAATACACCGCGATGAGCGCCCAATCGAGGACGCTTTTCGTGAACATGCGCGCGCTCTTCCGGACGACGGGCGAGCCGCGTGCGCGCGGCGATCAGAGATCGCCGAAGGCCACGAAGCCGAACGCCGTCCACGAAGGGACGGCGGGGAAGACGCTCGGTGGATCCGGTGGCCTTCGCCGTTTCCCTACGCTGGTCTCAACCAGTTCAGGTTCGACGGGTGTGTTCTCAGGCTCGCGTTTCTCCGCGAGCCACCCCGAACGGACGCCGAGCATCATGCGGCTCGGACAGAGCCGGCGCAAGCGCACTGGGCGACTGCGGTGCGAGCGGCCGCGTCAGGCGGGCGAGTGAAGCCAGCGGACGAGCAGGCCGAGCATCGGGTGGACCATCGCCGGGAACAGCTGCCATGCAGCGAGGATGCCGAGGAACGCCAGGCCGGGCGAAGCCACCGCGGAGCGCAGCGCGCGCGCCGCCCTTCTGGGGAACAGCAGCGTCACCACCGAGGCTCCGTCCAGCGGCGGCAACGGCAGGAGATTGAACGCGAACAGCAGCGCGTTCAACGACAGCAGCACCGAGAGGCCCTCGGCGAGGAAGTCGCCAGCGAGCAGCGTGTCCGAGGGCAACGCGCTCTGAACGAGGTGCTGCATCGACATCTTCGCCGCCGGCTCGAACACGCCGAACCACAGCCCGGCCTGGAGCAGCGCGAACGCCGCGAGCGCGAGGCTGAGATTCCCGAGCGGACCGGCGAGCGCCATCAACGCCGCGCGTCGCGGATGGCGCTCCGCCCACGCGAGGTCGTAGGGGGCACTCGCCCAGCCCAGTGTCCAGCCCTGCGTGAGCGTTGTCATGAGCGGCACGATGAGCATGCCGACCGGGGAACGGCGCACGTGCGGCCACGGTGACAACGTGAGCTGTCCCGAGAGGTACGCCGTGGGATCGCCCAGCCGCAGCGCCGCCGCGGCGTGCGCGGCTTCGTGAACGGTGGTCGAGAGCAGGAATGCCGGCAGCCAGAAGACGAGCGCGTGGAAGATCTCGGCGGGCACGATGCGGTTCTCCGAGGTGTCTGCCCACGTGGGGTTGCACGGGTCGCGCCACCCGCGGCGCCGCAAGCGCGCGTCGCAACCGTCTGTGAACGCGTCGCGGCGCGCACGGCTCCGGAGCCGGCGCCGTGCGTCCCCCCACGGCGGCCGTGCAGAGCGCACGACGGCGCGCGGCCCGGGCGCGCACTTGGAACCGCGCCTCGCGTCCGACTATCTTGCACGAATGCGCAAGCGCAGTGGTGCCGTCGTGTGCCCGAATTGCGGCAAGCTCGTGGACGTGAACGAGCCCGTGTGTCCGTACTGCGGTCACACAGCACCCGGCATGTTCGGCTACGGGCCCGCGCTCCAACGCCTGCTCGGGAAGTTCGACCTCACGATGGCGGTGATCGGCGGGAGCGTCGTCCTCTACTTGCTGTCGCTTCTCGTGGATCCGCGCGGGCTCTTCCGCATGGCCGGCATGTTCGACTTCCTGGCGCCGACGAGTGGCGCGCTCGCCGTGCTGGGCATGACCGGTGGGTTCGCGCTGGTGCAGGGCCGCTGGTGGACGCTCCTCACGGCGATCTTCCTGCACGGGAGCCTGCTGCACATCCTGTTCAACATGGTCATCACGCGTCAGTACCTGCCGCACGTGGTCGAGCTCTACGGCAGTGCGCGTGCCTGGGTCATCTTCGTGACCGCCGGCGTCGTGGGCTTCGCGCTCTCGAACATGGCTGTGGGCGTGCCCACCATCGGCGCGTCGGGGGCGATCTTCGGCCTGCTCGGTGCGCTCATCGTGTACGGCCGGCGCACGCACCAGCACGCCGTGACGCAGCAACTGTGGATATCGGCCGGGATGATGTTCCTGTTCGGCTTCCTCATGCCGAGTGTGAACAACTGGGCGCACGCGGGCGGGTTCGCGGGCGGGTTCGTGGCGGCTGAGGCGCTGTCGTTCGCCGGGCGGCGCGAGAGCCGCTGGCTGCTCGTGCTGGCGTGGGGTTCGGCCCTGGCCGTTGCCGCGGCGTTCGCATTCCAGCTCGTGCGACTGGTCATGATGTTGATGGCGGGCTGAGGAGCGAACGCATGCCACGTGCACGGAAGCGCTGCGCCTGGGCCGGGACGAGCGATCCGCTCTATCTCGAATACCACGACCAGGAGTGGGGCGTGCCCTCACACGACGACCGCCACCTGTTCGAGATGCTCATCCTCGAGGGCGCACAGGCCGGGTTGTCGTGGTCGACCATCCTGCACAAACGCGCGAACTACCGGCGCGCTTACCACCGGTTCGACCCGCGCCGGGTGGCGCGCTACGCCGCCGCCGACCGGCGGCGGTTGCTGGCGGACGCCGGCATCGTGCGTAATCGTGCGAAGGTCGCAGCCTCGGTCGCGAACGCTCACGCGTTCCTCCAAGTGCAGCGCGAGTTCGGGAGCTTCGCCGCATTCGCGTGGAGCTTCGTGGGCGGGGAGCCGATCGTGAACGCGCGGCGCAGCATGAAGGACATCCCCGCGCGCACGCCGGAGTCCGATGCGTTCTCAAGGGCGCTGAAAGCACGCGGCTTCAAGTTCGTGGGCTCCACGATCATGTACGCGTTCATGCAGGCGGTGGGCATGGTGAACGACCACCGGATCGACTGCTTCCGCTACCGTGCCGCGAAGCGGCCGGCCGCCACGCGTACGCTCGCCCGCCGCGCGCCAAGCTCCGCCAAGGCAAGCTGACCGAGCTTCGCGCGGGAATGTGCTCCCGTGGTGCGGGCGAGCCTACTCCGAGGGCTTGACGATGAAGCTCACGCCGAACGTGACGGAAGTGCTTCGCTCGCCCGCTTCGGTCGCGCCGATGCTGTGGCCGAAAGAGGCGTAGACCGGCAGCTCGAATCGCGAGTGCTCGAACGACTTCGGGAACGGCAGGAAGCAGTAGCCCACGCGCACATCGGTCTGGCGGTTGTTGAAGCTCCCGTCGCGCTCTGAGTAGACCTCGGCCAGCACGCGCGCGTCACTACCCACGGCCCGGCCAACACCCAACGCCACGTTGTTGTCGTCGCCGTGCCTTTCCAG
>JAHFBW010000021.1 GCA_023249845.1 Candidatus Eiseniibacteriota bacterium | reverse complement strand
CTACGCGTGGAACACGGCCTATCTCACGAGTACGCGCGCGGGAGGTGACTACTACGACTTCCTGCGCGCGAGCGATGGCCGTGTCGGGATCGTGGTGGCGGACGCGTCGGGGCATGGCGCACCTGCGGCGATGCTGGTGGCCATGCTGCGCGTGCTGCTGCACGCCGAGCCGGTCGACTGCGCCGCGCCCGAACAGGTGCTTTCGCGCCTGAACGCTCAGCTCGCGGACGCGCTCTCCCCGGGACGATTCGTCACCGCATGCGTGGCATGCCTCGAGCCCGCCACCGGCCGCATCGAGTACTGCCTCGCCGGTCACCCGCCGCCCTGGATCGTGCGTGGCGCGTCGCATCGAGCCGAGTGCCTCGAGGCGAATGGCGGGCCGCCGCTCGGGCTCTTCCGCGACGCGACGTTCGAGCGTGGCGCGGCGACGCTCGATCCGGGCGACACGTTCGTCTGCCACACCGACGGTCTCACAGAGGCGATGGACGCAACGCAGGAGCTGTTCGGGGAATCGAGGCTCGCGGAAGCGCTTGCATCGGTCGACGGGCAGGACTTGATCGGGATGCGGCGCGAGCTCCTGTCGCGCGTCGATGCGCACCGCGCCGGCGCCGCGCTCTCGGACGATCTCTCGCTCCTGCTCGTGAGGCGCGTCCCGTGAGCCGGTGGTCCGGGTGGACGCTCACGCCGCCGAAATCGTGCAAGCGGCGAGTCCGACTCGCTGAACGCGCGTTCCATGTTCGGGAAGGGCAAATCCTCGTCTGAGTCGGGAAGCGGGTGCCTCCGGGCCGCGCAAGCCGGGTGGCAGGGCCGGGTGCAATCGCTATACTGGCCGGCGCTCCAACGAATGCTCCCCGAAGCCGGCGGACGGGCTGCACCCGGACCCGAAGGGGTGCCCCTACCCGCGCCGCACCCGAACCGGAGGTCCTCCGCCTTGTCCGCGATCCGCTGCCGCTTGAACTGGCCTGTCCTGCTCCTCCTGCCCGCGCTGGCCGCGCCCGTCGCGGTGCACGCGCAGGGTGCCGGTCGGGTCCCCGCCACGCCCGTTCCGGCGGCTGCCAAGCCCGCGCCCGCGCTCACGGCGCCCGCTCGCGCGGCCCGGGACGAGGTGGCGCTGGACGCCATCGCGGCCATGGTGAACGACGAGCCGGTGCTCGCGAGCGACGTCGAGGAGCAGCTCTTCCTGTTCCTGCAGCGCGCGCAGGCGAGGCCCGACTCCTCCCAGGTGGACACGCTCCGCCGCCAGGTGCTGGACCAGTTGATCGACGAGAAGCTCCTCCTCGCCGAAGCCAAGCGGCAGAACATCACGGTGAGCCCCGCCGAGGTCGCGAAGCACGTCGAGAACGCCATCGCCGAGGCCAAGCAGCGATTGGGCGGCGAGCAGGCGTTCCAGCAGCAGCTCCAGCGCGAGAACACCACCGAGGCGCGGCTGCGCGAGCGCTACCGTGGCGACGTCGAGCGCCAGATGCTCGGCGAGCGCGTCGTGCAGAAGTTGTTCCCGCGCAAGACCGTCCCGCAGGCCGAGGCCGAGAGCTACTACCGTGAGCACAAGGACGACTTCCCCAAGAGGCCGCCGCAGTTGAAGCTCCAGGTCATCCAGATCACACCGTCACCGGACTCGGCCGCGCTCAAGGCGGGCAAGGCGAAGATCGACGCCATCCGCAAGCGGCTGGTATCGGGGGAGAAGTTCGCGAAGGTCGCGGCCGAGGTCTCGGACGATCCCGCCACCGCCAACTCGGGCGGTGACCTGGGCTTCTTCCGCCACGGCCAGATGGAGCCCCAGCTCGAGGATGCAGCGTTCGCGCAAGCGCCGGGCAAGCTCTCGGCGCCATTGCGCACGGCGTTCGGCTGGCACTTGGTGGAGACCATCGAGCGCGACACCGTGCGCAGCCCGGCTGGCAAGGACTCGCTGGACGCCGAGGGCAAGCCGATCGAAGAGGTGCACGCCCGCCACATCATCGTGAAGGTCACGCCGAATGACGCCGACATCGAACGCGCGTTCGACCAGGCGAAGAAGGTCCGCGACCAGGCCGCCAAGAGCGGGGACTTCGCGGCGCTCGTCAAGCGCCACAGCATGTACCTCGGCAACGCCGGCCCCGACGGCGACGTGGGCTACCTGAGGCTCGACCAGCTCCAACCCAGCATTCGCGCCGGACTCGAGGATCTCAAGGTGGGCGACGTGAGCGAGGTGCTCACGAACCCGCAAGGCTTCAACATCTTCAAGCTCACCGATCGTAAGCCCGAGCGAGCCTACGAGGTGGCGGAGATCAAGGACGAGCTTCCCGAAGCCGTGGCACAGGCGCAGTTCCGCGTGAAGTACGAGGGGTGGTTGAAGACGCTGCGCGGCAAGGCCCAGATCGAGTACCGCGACCTGTAGTCTCGGCCGGGCACCCGCCGACCCCGGGGACGCCCGGACCATCGCCAGGAGGCGAGATGATCTCATTCGAGCACGTGACCAAGCGCTACGGAGAGCGCCTCGCGCTCGACGACGTGACGTGGCGGATGGAGGAAGGCGAGTGCGCCGTCATCCACGGCCACAGCGCCGCGGGCAAGACCACACTGCTCCGCCTCATCACGCACGAGACACAGCCCACCTCCGGCGTGGTGACGGTGGGCACGTTCCGCGGCGGCCGGCTGTCGCGCTCGCACCGCGCGCTGCTACGCCGCACCATCGGCGTCATCTACGAGGACTTCCGGCTGCTGCCCGACCGGACGGTGTACGAGAACGTTGCGCTCACGCTGTACATCGCCGGGCAGCACCTGGACGCCGACCTGGAGCCCAAGGTGCGACGCGCGCTGCATGAGGTCGGGCTCGAGGAGCAACGCGGCTTGCTGCCGGCGGAACTCTCCTACGGCGAGCGCCAGCGCTGCGCGATCGCGCGAGCCATCGTGAACCGGCCCGCGCTGATCCTCGCCGACGAGCCCACCGGCGCGCTCGAACCGAAGAGCGCGGCCGAGGTGCTGTCGCTGCTGCTGCGCGTCCACCGAGAGGGCGCGGCGCTCCTGCTCGGCACGACGCGCGCCGAGGTGGCCAACGTCATCGGTGGCCGCCGCTACGTGCTCGAGGACGGCCGGCTGCGTGGCGCGGCCGTCGCTTCGGTGCCCGCCGGCGCCGCTGCGGGAGGGGCCTGAGCCATGTTCCTCTATTTCTGGCGCGAAGCCTGGCGCAGCTTCCGCGCGCATCGCGGGCTCGCCGTGACCTCGGTGCTGTCGCTCACCGCCGCGCTCACGCTGTGCGGAATCTTCGTGCTGTTCGACCACAATGCGCGCCAGGCGCTCAGCGCCATCGGCGACCGGCGCGAGATGATCGTGTACCTGAAGGACGAGATCTCCGACGTCGAACTCTCGACGCTCACCGACAAGGTGAGGCTCTACTTTGGCGAGCCCACCTACGTGAGCCGCCAGCAGGCGTGGACCGAGCTGTCGGAACAGCTCGGTGACCCCGCGTTGCTCTCGGGCGTGGAGGACAACCCGCTGCCCGCCTCGCTGCGCGTGCGGCTGAAGCCCGAACTCCTGAACTACACCGCCATGGAGCAGGCGGCGAAGCAGGTGCTCGAGTTCCCCGAGGTCGAGGACGTGCGTTATGGCGCCGAATACGTGCGGCGCCTGGACGAGTTCTCGGCCGGCATGCGCGCCACCGCGTGGGCCGCGGGCGGCGTCGTGGCGCTCGCCATCGTTCTCATGCTGTTCAACACGCTGCGGCTCACGCTGCTTGCGCGCCGGCACCAGGTCGAGGTCATGCTGCGCATGGGCGCGAGCGATCGCTTCATCGCCATGCCGTACGTGCTCGAGGGCCTCATGCACACCGGCCTTGCCGCCGTCGCCTCGCTGCTGCTCGTGTTCGCGCTCCAGCAGGGCCTCGCCACGCGCCTCGCCGGGCTGACGTTCCTGCCGTGGACGTGGTCGCTGGCGTTCGTCGTGCTCGCGTTGGGCGTCGCGTGGGTCGCGTCCACCGCGGCGCTCAACAGGATCCTACGGACCATCGGCTCGTGATGCGTTCGCCGTCCTGGCACTCGCTGCTGGTCGCGGCGCTTGTCCTCGCCGCACCGACAGCCGTGGGGTTGGCGCAGGACAGCCTCGAGACCGCGAAGCGCCAAGAGCTGGAGGCGCTCCAGCGCCAGGCGCAGGAGAAGCGCGCCCAGGCCGGCGCCCTGCGCGGCCAGGAGACGCGCGCGCTCGGCGCCCTCAAACGCACCGAACGTGAACTCATGGGCACGCGCCGCCGGCTGCGCGCGCTCGGCACGAGGCGCGCGCGGCTCGACCAGCAGCTCGAACTCACGCGCGCGAACCTGCAGCGCAGTGTGGAGTCGCTCCAGAACCAGCGCTCGAGGCTCGCGAAGCGGCTGCGCAGCATTTACATGGTTGGACCGGCGCGTGAGATGGAATTCCTTGTCTCCACGCGCTCGTTCGCAGGGCTCATGATGCGCTGGGACTTCCTGCAGATGGTGGCCGAGCAGGACCGGCTCCTGCTCGACAACGTGCGCTCGGAAAAGGAGCACGTCGAGGCCAACGAGCGGAAGCTGGAGGGCAACCTGACCGAGGTGCAGCGCAACGCTCAAAAGAGCGCGCGCGAGTCCAACAAGCTCGCGAACCTGCGGCAGTCGCGGGCGAGCACCGTGCGCGAGATCCAGTCCAAGCGCAGCGAATACGAGGCCGCCGCGGCCGAACTCGAACGCAGTGCCCGTGCGCTCGCCGGACTTCTCGCGCGGCTCGAGCGACAGCGCCGCGCCGAGGCCGAGCGAGCGCGCGGCGAGGGCCGCAATCCGCAGCCCTATAGCGGCGACTTCATCCGCGGCCAGGGCCAACTCGACTGGCCCGTGCAGGGCAGCATCGTCGGCCGCATGGGGCTCGAGACGCACCCGCGCTTCGGCACCCAGGTGCGCAACGACGGCATCGACATCGCCGTGCCACTCGGCACTCCCGTGCACGCTGTAGCGAAGGGACGCGTGGACTTCGCGAACGACGACTATGAGGGCGTCGGCGGCATGGTCGTGTTGAATCACGGTGACGGCTACTACACGATCTACAGCCACCTCTCCGACGTGAGTGTCTCCACCGGCACCGCGGTGGCGCCCGGCGCCGTGATCGGCCACTCCGGTGAGACCGGATCGCTGAAGGGCCCGATGCTGCACTTCGAGGTTCGCAAGGGATCGTCGCCCATGAACCCGGAGAGCTGGCTGAGGTAGGTTGCACACTCCGGACGCCGTCCGGCCCCTCCCTCCGCGCGTGCGGAGTTCACCGCCGGGGCCTAGTATCGCGCCATGTTCGACGTGAAACTGGGTTCGCTGCTCGGACAGCCGGAGGTCTCGGCGTTCCTGCGCGGCATCGTGTCTCGCGGCCGTTACGCGAACGCCTACCTGTTCCATGGCCCTGCCGGCGTGGGCAAGTGCACGGCGGCGCTGTCGTTCGCCCGGGCGGCGCTGTGCGAGCGCGTCCCCGGCGCGGCCACGGTCGACTCCGAGCCGTCGCTGTTCGGCGAAGCGGCGCCCGCGGCCGGTGGCACGGGTGACGACGCCTGCGGCCAGTGCCGCGGCTGCGCCATGGCCGGTACGTTACAGCACCCTGATCTGCATTTCCTGTTCCCGGTGTCAGCAAAGGACACCAAAGGCGAGACTCAGAAGATCGACGATGCCATCGTCGAGACGTTCGAGGACCTGCGCAAGGACCCGTTGTATGTGTTTCAGTACGAGCGCGCCGCGAGCATTCGCATAGACCAGACGCGCGAACTCCAGGCTCAGTTAGCGTACCGGCCACACACGGCGTCGCGCCGCGTCATCGTGGTGCGTGACTGCGATCGCATGCGCGAGGACCAGTTCTCCGCGCTTCTGAAGAGTATCGAGGAGCCGGCCGCCACCACGGTGTGGGTGCTCACGACGTCGCGCCTGTCGCGCGTGCCGGTGACCATCCGTTCGCGCTGCCAGCGCGTGCGGTTCGCGCCGCTTCCGGAGTCGCTCGTGCGCGACGTGCTGCAAGAGAAGGCCGGTGTGGCCGACGAGAAGAAGGCCCGACTGCTGGCCGCGATCTCAACGGGTTCGCTCGGACGCGCGCTCGCCATGCGGGACGAGCCCGACATGGCGATCGAGCGCGACGCGGCGATCGCGCTGCTGGCGCCGCCGGCCGCGGCCCGGTTCAACGGACTGTGGACCGCGGTGCAGAAGTCGACCGGATACGGAAAGGCGGGGCGTGAACGACTGCGCCTGCGCATCGAGTTCCAGCAGCTCTGGCTTCGCGACCTGTTGCGCGCGCGCTACGGCGCGCCGCGCGAGTCGCTGGTGAGCCCCGAGCGCCACGACGCGCTCCGTGCGCAGGCGGCGTCGCTCGACGCCCGCGAGATCCGCCGGCGGCTCATGGTGCTGGAGGAAGCGCTCCGCAGCATCGAGGGAAACGTTTCGGCCGACCTGGCGCTGTTCTCGACGATGGCCCGTGCCGGGGGCGATCGCCTTGGCGAGCGCGCCTGGCCAGTGCACCCGACCGGGCGCTGGGACGCCTGATCACGGCCGTCGCCGGGCCGGTTTCCGCTCTGCTATCATCCCATTCACGAGCCCAGCCCCCGAGGGCCTGTTCCATAGCCGCAATGCCTGGCGAGATGTTCGCCCGGGCCCGCGGCATC
Source organism: Candidatus Eiseniibacteriota bacterium (assembly GCA_023249845.1). GTDB lineage: Bacteria > Eisenbacteria > RBG-16-71-46 > RBG-16-71-46 > RBG-16-71-46 > JAIOPA01. The sequence continues at coordinate 17,870 of JAHFBW010000021.1, read as the reverse complement.
TGAGACGTGCACGAACGATCCCCGCCGCCCCCCAGGGCGGCGTGACGCGGGCGCCCGCCCGCCATAGAGGTCCGACCATGTCGGAGATCATCCAGGTCTCCCTGCGCGGATCGCGCCGGGAATTCTTCCTCAACTCGCGCAACCTGTGGTTGCGCCTCCGCGACCGCGTCGTCGTGCAGGGCGAACACGGCGAGACGCTCGGCAACGTGATCCTCAAGGATCCCACGCTGGTCGCGCTCAAGAAGCCCGGCAACGTCACGCGCGAGATCATCCGCAAGGCCGAGGAGGAAGATCTCGACCAGGACGACCACAACCTGGCGCTCGAGAGCGAGGCGTTCGACTACTGCCGGCAGCGCATCGACCTTCGCGAACTCAAGATGGAGCTGTCCGAGGTCGAGGTCGCGTTCCGCAAGAACCGCATCATGTTCTTCTTCACCGCCGAGCAGCGCGTGGACTTCCGCGAGCTGGTGAAGGACCTGGCGAGCCGGTTCCAGACCCGCATCGAGCTGCGCCAGATCGGGGTGCGCGACCAGGCCAAGCGCGTGGACGGCTGCGGCCCCTGTGGGCGCGCGTTCTGCTGTTCGACGTGGATGAAGTCGTTCCACCCCGTCACGCTCAAGATGGCGCGCGAGCAGAACCTGTCGCTCAATCCCACGAAGATCTCGGGCGCGTGCGGCCGGCTCATGTGCTGTCTCTCGTACGAGCTGGCGCAGTACCGCGACAGCGCCGCGAAACTGCCGCCGGTCGGGACGAAGATCGGGACCGGCAAGGGCACGGTCGTCGTGACCCGCACTGAGTCGTACGCCGAGACCGTGTGGGTGCGCGACGACGAGGGCGCCGAGCACAAGATCGCGTACGACGAGCTGCCACCGGGGCCGTACCACAAGTGTGGCGACTGCTCGTGCGGCAAGAAGTCGGGGAACGGCGGCGCACCTGACGCGCCACCCGACGACGAAGCGGGGCCGGTCGCCGAGCGCTGACCGCCGGGCTGCGATCTCGCGTCAGTGCACGCGGTACGTCGCCGGCACCATCGTCCACGCCGCGACGGGAACGCCACCCGCGCGCGCCGGTTTGAATCGCATGCCCCACACGGTCTCGAGCGCCGAGTCGCGCAGCAGCTCCGGGCCGGCGAGCACGACCGCGTCCTCGACCTCACCTTTCGTGTCGACGCGGACCAGCACGTGCACCGTTCCCTGGATGCCCTGGCGGCGCGCCTGCTCTGGATACTCCGGCGCGTCGCGGCCGCGCCCGATCTGCACGGGTGGCGTGTCCACCGCGACCGCTTCACCCATCGCGTGCGGCGTCGCGAAGATCGAATCCGCCGGTTCCGGCCGCGCACGACGCAGCGTGGGGTCGTCCTCGAGCACTTGTGCCAACAACGCCCACAGCGAGTCCGCACGCTCGCCCAGCACGATCATGCCCAGCGGTGCCTCGTCCGCGAACAGCGCGGCCACGCCGAGGTCGAATCGCAGCAGCACCGACGTGGACTGGTCGCCGCGGTGAAGTCGCACGAGGTAGATCGGCGGTCCCTGCGCGGGCTTGCACGACGCCACCAGTCCCGGAACGCGATAGATCGTGTCCAGCGCCGTCGAGTCGAGCAGCGTCATGGCGAGGCTTCGCGCCCAATCCGCCCCGGCGACGCGCCGTCCATACGAGCGCAGCGCCTGGTGCCTGCCGCGCCATCCACGGTAGCCCCACGGCAACCGCAGGTTGCCGCAGGCGCGCGCCACTTCGGCCGAATCCGGTGACGCGAGCCGAGAGTGGATGATCTCGGGCTCGCAGCCCGAGGGGAACTCGGGCGCGGGCGGCGGTCGCGTGCCGGGCGGGAAGAACGGGCCCGACGCGGCTGCCGCTGATGGGACGGTCAACGCCGCAGACAGCAACATGAGAAGTCGGAACCGACGCATGAACGGCACTCTAGTCGAGTTGCCGTGTCGCGGCAGCCGGCACTCGTCGGCCATGGGCCGACGAGCGCTCCGGCCTAAAGCGCGCGCTTGCGGAACCCCTGCACGCCCCAAGCGAGCGCCAGCAGGGCGTAGGCGATCGCGTACCACACCATCACCAGGCTCGGCAGCGACGCCGGCGAGAACGGCGTCAAGTGCAGATCGCGCATGATGCTCGGCTGCATGTGATAGGCCGCGCGCTGCCACAGCGCTTCGGTCGGCATGAGCAGGCTCGCCACTGTGCCCACGTTCTGGGCGGCGAGATTCCCAGCGAGCGCGCCGACCTGCTCGACCCAGCTCCCGATGAACGCGAGTCCATAGAGCCCGAACGCCAGGATGCCGTTCGTGACCGTGGACAGCCGCGCGCCGCCGGCGAGCGAAAGCGACACGAACACCACGGCCTCGAGCGCCATGATCGGGAGGCCCTGCGACAGGCCCGGCGGCGTGAAGTGTCCGATCACTCGCGCCACCAGCAAGACGCCGCCCGCCACCACCGCGAAGTACGCCACCGCCACCGTGCTGAACGCGAGCCACTTGCCGAGCACGATGTCGGCACGCCGGATCGGCTTGCTCGCGAGCGTCTGGGCGACACCGGAGGAGATCTCGCCCGAGAGCGTGTCCACCGGCAGCAGCACGGCGGTCATGAGCGTGAGGAAATGCGTCGCGTAGAAGCCGGCCAGCGTGAGGAAGTTCAGAAGGAAGCGCTGACGCAGTGCACTAGGGCCCCCTTGCTCGTGGATGTGCCGCGCGACGAAGTGGAAGCCGATCCCGTACAAGACAAGAAACGCCAGCGCGCCGATGAGCGTGGCCGTGAGGATGCGCCTGCGCCCGGCTTCGTGCAGTGTCAGGTGAGTGATGGTGAGGAGCGCCTTCATCCGGGTCGCTGGTCCTCTCCCATGACGGCGAGGAACGTCTCCTCGAGAGACCGTCGATGCGCCGTCATACCGTAGAGCCTGGTGCCGGAGCGCACGAGCGCCTCGGCGAGCCGCGGGAGCGCTTCCTCGTCGGCCACGCGCAACCGCACCACGCCATCGGCGTGCGCCAGCAGTGTCCCGTGCTCGGCGAGCAGTCGTTCCGGTACCCCATCCACGCGCAGCTCCACCTCGAGGCCGTGGGTGCGCACCGCCATGTCGAGTTCGTGGACGACGCGGCCCTGCTTCACGAACACGACGCGGTCGCACGTCGCTTCCACTTCGCCCAGGAGATGCGAGTTCAGGAACACGCTCGTGCCGCCGTCACGCAACTCGCGGATCAGGTCGCGGACGAGCAGCCGGCCCAGCGGATCCAGCCCCGACGTGGGCTCGTCCAGGAATACGATGTCGGGTTCGTTCAAGAGCGCCTGCGCGAGCCCGACGCGTTGCGTCATGCCCTTGCTGTAGCCATTGATGGGCCGGTCGGCGGCGTCCAGCAGGTCCACGCGCGCGAGCAGCTGGTCGGCACGCGCCTCGAGCGCGCGGCCCCGAAGCCCGAAGAGCTTGCCGTGGAATCGCAGTAGCTCGCGCCCCGTGAGCCAGTCCTGGAAGCGGAAATGCTCGGGCAGGAACCCGACGCGGCCGCGCGTCACGCGGTCGCCGATCGGTCTTCCGAGCAGCGTGCCGCTGCCGGCGGTGGGCTCGATCAGTCCCAGCAGCATCTTCAGCGACGTGGTCTTGCCCGCGCCGTTCGGTCCCAGGAAGCCGAACACCTCGCCGCGTTTGAGCGTCAGGCTCAGGTCCGCCACGGCGAGCTTCTCGCCGAAGCGCTTGCGGAGCCCGTGGGTCTCGATCGCCAGCGCGGTCATGAACGGCCAGTCTGGAAGGCGAGGCGGGCGGGGGCAACTTCACCCCGCCCGCTTCGCGATTCGCTCGCGCAGCGCCGCACTTCTGGTCGCGACACCGGGACTCTCGTCGTGGCGATCAGCGCAGCGACTGCGCCACCTCGAGCACTTCGTCGGGCGCCAGGTCGCCCTGCACCACGAGCACGCGCTCGCCCTCGGTCCACATCACCATCACGCGGCGTTTGCCGCGCTGGCCCTCGGGCGCCATCTCCCCGTTCGAGCGGATGAGCAGCCCCTTGTGGCCATTCACCTCGACCTGCCGGAACGACGCGGCCGACGTGGGCACGGGTACGAGCATCGTGTTCTTCCAGTCGATGCTCGCCGCCACGCGGCGCGCCTCGTCGGCATCGAGCCCAAGCACGCGCAGTCCGACCTCGCCCAGCTTCTGCAGATCCGCGCCCGGCGGCAGCGTCACCTCGGGGCTCGTGGCCTCCATCAGGGTGAGCTGGCGCTTGCCGTCCGTGAATGACTGGCTCACCGACGACGGCATGTGCACCGTGATGCTCTGGCCGTCGAAGCCCTGAGGCACCTGCACGTCGCGCAGGTCGAGCATTTCCAGCAGGTGGCGCAGCGTCTCGGTGCGCACCGTGAGGCGCGCGGCACCCGGATGCGTGACCATGATCTTCTCGAGATTGAAGCCAGCCGGCAGCGACTGGGGCCGGCGAAGACCGGGCAGGCCCGCGGCAGAGGCCGCGAGGTCGGCCGAGGGGTACTCGGTCGGCGGCCCGGGCTCCTGCAGCACCTGCTGCTGATCGAATAGCATCATAGCGGGGTCGCGGTTCGCCTCATCATTCAGTTTTTTCAACTGCTCGATGCGCGACTCGTCGATCTCGATGGCGGCGAACGAGCGGACGCGGAACAGGTCGAGCGCGTTCTGCGCCGCAACGCGCACCGCGGGGAACGTGAACGCCACGGCCACGAGCACCGCCGCCATCGCGGTGACGAGTGCCGGGTGCAGCCGGAAGCCGCGCGCTTCGGGGGCCTCCTCGAGACCGCGCAACCGCTCGCGGAGCGAACGGGCGAAGCCGGTATCCGGCTCGCGGCGCTGGTCGTGCAGGAAACGATCGTCCATCAGGAATCTCCTTCTCCATCCCAGCCGGCGCGCAGTTTCTGCACCACGCGGTGCAGCAGCGTGCCGACGTTGGTCTCGGTCAGTCGTAGTTGCCGTGCGATGTCGCGATTCGTGAGTCCGGCGCCGTATTTCAACGACACCAACTCGCGGTCGCGCTCGGGAAGCGCGAGCAGAAGTCGCAGCAGTCGCTCGTAGGCTTCGCGCCGTACCGCCAGCGCTTCGGGGTCCTCTCCTCCCGCCACATGCTCGGTCGCTTCGAGCGGGGCGTGGTCGCGCCGCCGCCGATAGTGGTCGGTGGCCACGTTGCGGGCGATGGTCATGAGCCACGTGGAAAAAGCCGCCAAGTCTCGTCGGTAGCTTTGGCGAGCCGTCCACGCCTTCTCGAACGTGAGCGACGTCAGGTCCTCGGCCACGGGTCCGCTCCCCACGCGGTAGCGGAAGTAGTTGTAGACCCGCGGCAACTGGTCCGCGTACAGCGCGTTCCAGTCCGCCTCCCGGGCTGGGTGGAGCGCCCAGGACCTGCCGAACACCATGTCGCCGATGGCCATCACAGGGAATGTACGCCCGCGCCCGGCGAGTATCACGGGCGCTTCGTCACCGCCTGGCGCGAAGCGCCGGTCGCCTCATGAACGTGAGCGACGACCAGGTGCTCTCCCAGTCGGCCGCTGCCCTGTCACGACTGGGTTCCATGGCCACGACGCTCAACATCCACTCCCCCTGCTCCGCGCACGGTACGAGGGCCTCGCCGCGCTCGTTGGTGAGCAGCTGCACCGCCACCGCCATGGAATCCCGCGCCGCGGGGTCGCGCGGTTCGCCCGCACTCCCGAGCGCCGAGCGCCAGCCACGCAGGCGCGCACCCGCCAGCGGCTGACCCTTCGAGAGCACGCGCACGCACAGCGTGCTGCCGCTTCCGGGGGACTGGCGCGGCACGATCTCGAGCGGCAGGCCGATCGGCGTCGTGGCGCGCGCCTCGTCGCTTCCCACGAGCCACGCCTTCGCGCAACGGCGATAGCGTTCGCGGCCGGGCGTGCGGCTGCCGGACGTGCGCCGCGCCGCGAGTGGCGCGCGCAGGCCCTCGTCAGCCAGGTATGCGTCGAACTGTTCCGCCGGTAGTTCGATGGGAAGGAAGTCGGATTCGAATGCGAGCATCGCGCCACGGCCGTCCGTGGTGGCGAACTCCAGCCACGGCGCCTCGCCCGGTCTCGCAGCGCGCGACAGGTCCACCGAGTGATCCGTCCGCGCGACGAATCGCACCGCGCGCGCCGGCGACCATGGCTTCCATTCACCGCGGAACCCTGTTCCCGCGAGCGCCGCGACGCCGATCGCCTGCCGTGGCGGCGCGTCGTAGCGACTTGGCGACAGCCAGTATTCGTGCGCGAGCACCTGCCCGGCGGGGAGCGCGAGCAGGAGCATCGTGAGCGCGAGCTGCGCTCGTCGAACAGTTTCACGAGCGGCGACAGTGGTGGAGCGAGCCCAAGAGCGAGTCATACGAAAGCGCTACGCGCCTCGAACGAGATCGGATGAGCATTTCAGGCGCGCGCCGTGGGACCGAAGCTTCGAGAACCGCGCATCTCATCCAGTCGCGAGTCCGCCGCGTAGCGGGCATGTCGAGGAGCACCCGGGGTGCGTGCCCCTCTCCCCGGCGCGGTCTAGCCGCGAACCCGCGGGGCGATCGCCTCCACTCCCTCCGCTCCCTCTTCGGAGCGAGAAAGGACTCCGCTATGCCGCGCAAGATCCTGGCGACGCTGTTCCTCGGCGCCGCCCTGCTCGCCTCGTTCGGTCAGGCGCCCGCGTTGGCTTCCAGCCACAGCGAAGCGCCCGGAACGAGCAAGGACCGCCTCGCCGACGACACCGATCTCTACGCCTGGGTTGCCAGCGACGCACCCGACGCGGTCACGTTCGTTGGCAACTGGGTACCCCTGATCGAACCCAACAGCGGGCCCAACTTCGCGAGCTTCGACGACGCCGCGAGCTACTACTTCAACGTGGACAACGTCGGCGACTCCCGGAAGCACATCCGCTTCGAGTTCTCGTTCAACACCACGCGACAGAACCCGAACACGTTCCTCTACAACACCGGCGTGGTCTCGACGCTCACCGACCCCGACCTGAACGTGCGCCAGACGTGGACGCTCACGCGCATCAACGTGGACACCAACCAGGAGACGGTCATCGGCACAGGCCAGGTGGCGCCCTGGTTCGTGGGCCCCACCTCGATGCCGGACTACGCCTCGCTCGCGGCGTCGGCCATCACCACGCTGCCCGGCGGCTACAAGGTGTTCGTGGGCCCGCGCGACGACCCGTTCTTCGTGGACCTGGCCGCGGTGTTCGACCTGATCAGCATCCGCCGGCTGCCTGGCAACAAGGGCAAGGGCGTGGACGGCGTGGGCGGGTACAACGTCATGAGCGTCGTGCTGCAGGTCCCGAAGACCGCGCTCACCAGGGATGGCGCAGCTCCGAGCGCCGTGGCGAACAACCACATCCTCGGCATCTGGGACACCGCCGAACGGCTCAAGAACAGCGTCCTCAACGGTGACGGCACCATCACGAACTCGGGCCCCGAGGTGCAAGTGTCGCGTCTCGGCATGCCGCTCGTGAACGAGATCGTGATCCCGCTCGGGAGGAAGGACTTGTTCAACGCCAGCGAGCCCATCAATGATGTGGCGAACTTCGGCGCGTCGGTGGTGGACCCCGAGCCCGCTAAGCTCTTGACCGCGTTGTTCGGCATCGCCGTGCCACCCGCGCCGCGCAACGACATCGTCGCCGTGTTCGCCACCGGCGTGCCCGGCCTGAACCAGCCGGCCAACGTGGTGCCCGGCGAGATGCTGCGGCTCAACATGACCATCCCGCCCACCGCGTCGCCGAGCCGCTACGGCGTGCTCGCCGGCGACCTGGCCGGGTTCCCGAACGGCCGCCGGCTGGCGGACGACGTCGTGGACATCGAGCTGCGGGTCGTGGCCGGTGTGCTGGTGAACGGCTTCAACGTCGCGCCCAACAACCAGCTCGGCGACGGCGTCGACGCGAACGACCGACCGTTCCTGCCGAGCTTCCCGTACGTGGGCCCGCCGCAGGATCCTCGCTCGCACGCGCATCACGCCGTGCAGAACCGCGCGGCGCTGCCCGAGGTGGGTGAGGCCCTCTCTTCCAGCGAGGACGCCTCGCTCGTGAAGGACCTGGTGCAGAAGTCAGCCGGCGGTCCGGCGTTGAGCTTCGCGAGCAGGACCCCCGGCCCGGGCGCCGTGCTCCAGTACTCGCTCGCCTCCCCCGGCCGCGCGACGCTACGCATCTACGACGTGCAGGGCCGGTCGATGCGCACGCTTCTGGATCAGGAGGCCGCGGCCGGGATGTTCCGCGCCACCTGGGACGGCTCGGGCGACCAGGGCAACGCGCTCAAGGGCGTGTACTTCGCACGGCTCACACTGGGCGGAAAGGCGCTCGAGACGCGCAAGATCGTGATCCAGTAGCGTTTGCCTGTAAAAAAGTCGTGACATGCTCGCGGCGGGCGCCCCGGGAAGGGGCGCTCGCCGCGACGCTGTTCTGGCGCGCAGGGCAACGAGTTACGCCGTCACGCGCGCCTGCGGAGAATCTTCGCATCACAAGGAATCCGCTATACTGCTCGGCCGTTGCGTCCAACCGTCCCGGAGCCATTCGTGCCCCGTTTCTACATCACCACCGCTATCGACTACGTGAACGGCCGGCCCCATCTGGGCCATGCCTACGAGAAGGTCCTCGCCGACGCCATCGCGCGGCGCCACCGCCAGAAGGGCGACGCCACTTACTATCTGACCGGTACGGACGAGCACGGCCAGAAGATCGCTCGAGCCGCCGCGGCCGCGGGTCGGACGCCCGAAGCGTTCGTGGATGAGCTGTCGCAGACGTTCGTGGCCGCGTGGAAGCTGCTGGACGTGCACTATGACCAGTTCTTTCGCACCACGGATCGCAAGCACTACCTGGCGGTGCAGGAGCTGTTCCGGAGGCTCAAGGACGGGCTCTCGCCCAAGACCGGCCAGCCCGTGCTCTACGAAGAGGAGTACATCGGCCTCTATTGCGAAGGCTGTGAGGCGTTCAAGACCGAGCGCGACCTCGACGGCAAGGGCCGATGTCCTGAGCACAAGGTCAAGCCGAAAGAGGTGAAGGAGAGCAACTTCTTCTTCCGCCTCTCGGAATACGACGACGCGCTGCTCAAGCACCTGGAGTCGCATCCTGACTTCATCTGGCCCGACTACCGCCGCAACGAGGTGGTGAACGTCATCAAGGGCGGGCTCCAGGACATCAGCGTGTCGCGCCCCAATCTCACCTGGGGCATCCCGCTCCCCGAGGAGATCGAAGGCGGCGAGGGGCACGTGGCGTACGTGTGGGCCGACGCGCTCTTGAACTACCTCTCGGCGCTCGGCTGGCCCGAGCGCAAGTACTCGCTGTGGTGGCTCGCCAAACAGAAGGACGTGGGCGGCCCGGGTGCGGCGCGCCAGGACGAGTTCCAGCACCTGGACGGACAGGGCCGGCCGGGCGCGGCGTGGGCCGGCACCAAGGACGCCTACTACACGAACGCGTTCCACGTGATCGGCAAGGACATCAGCCGCTTCCATTGCATCCTGTGGCCGGCGCTGCTGCTGGCCGCGGGCGTGCCGTTGCCGCGACAGGTGTACGTGCACGGCTTCATCTATGCCAAGGGCGAGCGGCTCTCCAAATCGCTCGGCAACCTCGTGGATCCGGTGGAGCTCACCAAGACGTTCGGCGCCGACGCGCTGCGTTTCTATCTGCTGGACTCGTTCCCCACCGGGCGCGACGGCGAGTTCACGCTGGAACAGTTCGTGGAGCACGTGAACACGCACCTCGCGAACAAGCTCGGCAACCTCGCGAGCCGCACGGTGACGCTGGTGCACAGGTACTTCAACGGCAAGACGCCGGAGGAGTGGGCGCCCGAATCGTTGGCGAGCGACGAGGCGAAGGAGGGCTTCGGCGCGCTCCTCGCCGCCGCCGCCACCACCGCAACGGAATCGCCCAAGGCATGGGATGAGATTCGCATCCACGAGGCGCTGGAACACGCGTGGACCGTGGTCGAGCGCGCGAACGAGTTCGTGGACCGCACGAAGCCGTGGGAGCTCGGCAAGGACCCGGCACGCCACGCCGAACTCGCGACCGTGCTGAACGCGCTGCTCGAGACGCTGCGGCTCGTGGCGATCTGGTCATGGCCTGCGCTGCCGAGCAAGTGCGAAGCGCTGTGGGCCGTGCTCGGCCTGCCAGGCAATCCTGGCCAGCAGAAGGATGCCGACGCGCAGCCGCGCTTCGGTGCTGGCGACGGCCGTGCGCTGGGCGAGTCAGTGATCCTGTTCCCGCGCATCGATCTCAAGAGCGTGGCCGGGGCGTGATCGCGGCGGCCGCCGCCGCGAGCGATCGAGGCGTGGCTCACGGGAGCGCAGGGTTCGCATGATCGACACGCACTGCCATCTCTGCGACAAGCGTTTCGACAAGGATCGCCAGCAGGTCTTCGACCGCGCCCGCCACGTGGGCGTGACGCACATGGTTGAGATCGCGTACGGCCCCGGCATCTGGGAGAAGGGCTTTGTACTCGCCGCCGAACACCCGAACGTGTTCCTCGCCGTGGGCGTGCACCCGAGTGAATCGGGAAAAGTGCCCATGAGCGAGCTGGACGCGCTGCGTTCGCACGCGCGGCACGCTCGCGTCGTGGCCATCGGCGAGACCGGGCTCGACTTCTTCCGCGACCACGCCCCGCGCGACGCGCAGGAGCGCTGGTTCCGCGCACAACTGGCGCTCGCCGACGAGGTCGGCCTGCCCGTCGTGATCCACCAGCGGAGCGCGCTCGACGCGGTGCTCGCGATCCTCGAGGAGGTGCGCCCACAAGCTGGCGGCGTGCTCCACTGCTTCGATCAAGACGCGGCCACGGCGGAGCGCGCCCGCGCGTTGGGCTTCAAGCTCGGCCTGGGCGGGGTGGTCACGTACGGGCACGAGGCCCTGGACGAGGCGGTGCGAACGGCGCCCGAGGACATGCTCCTGCTCGAGACCGACGCCCCCTACCTGGAGCCCGAGCCGCGCTCGCTCAAGCGCAACGAGCCGTCACTGCTCACGCGCGTCGTGAAGCGGCTGTGCGAACTGCGCGGCTGGGAGCCGCAGCAGGCGGTGGAGATCACGCGGAGAAATGCGAAGGAGCTGTTCCGGCTGCTCGTGTGAAGGCCGGGGGCGCCCGCTACTTCCCCTTCACCCGCTCCACCAGTTTCGCGATCGCGCGCACGCTCTCGAAGTTGTCGGGCAGCACGTCCTCGTCAGGGATGGCGATGCCGAACTGCTCCTCGCAGAACGTCACAGTCTTCAAGATGCTCATGGAGTCGAGCAGGCCCTTCGAGAGCAGCGAGTCTTCCGGCTTCAAGTCTTTCAGGTCGCGGTCGTAGAACACGTCCTCGACCAGGAACGTGCGGATGGCGGTCTCGGTGGGGCTCTGGCTCATCGGCACTCCTTCGCGATGCTCATCGGGATTCCTTCGGGCTCTGGGGATCGGCGAGTGCTCGGCGGTCCACCTTGCCGCTGCTCGTGCGGGGCAGGCTGGCACGGAACTCCAGCGCCTCGGGCACCATATACCGCGGCAGTGTCACGGCACAGTGCTGCTTCAACTGGTCGGCGGTCACCTCGGCGCCTGCCTTGGTCACCACCACGGCCAGCAACCGGTTCGTGATCTCGTCGTCGGGGATCGCCACCACGACGCTCTCGTCCACCGCAGGATGCGCGGCAAGCCGCGCTTCGATCTCGCCCAACTCCACGCGATAGCCACGCGTCTTCACCTGGTGGTCGCGCCGGCCAAGCAGTTCGAGGTTCCCGTCGGGGCGCGCGCGCACCAGGTCGCCGGTGCGGTAGGCGCGGTCGCGGATCCCGGGCGCAATGTCGAGCGATTGGAGCGCTAACGCGGTGCGTTCGGGCTTACCCCAGTACCCCTGCATCACTGAGGCGCCGCGCACCCACAGCTCACCCACGCCACCGGCGGGCACGGATTTCAGCGAATCGTCCAGCACAAGCGTCTCGTCGAACGGGCAGGCGCGCCCGATCGAGAGCGGCACGTCGCCCTCCGGCGAGCTCGCCACCTCGAGCCACGTGCACACGTTGGTCTCGGTCGGCCCATACAGGTTCGCGTAGCGCGCATGCGGAGCCAGTGCCATCAACTGTCGCAGGTACTTGTTCGGGAACACCTCGCCGGCGAACAGCAGCACGCGCAGCGCCGAGAGGTCCTGCTTCTCGAGCCCGCCGCGCGTCAACATCAGCACGAGCGAGCTGGGCGTGCAGTACCACACGCTCAACCGGTCCTCGGCCCAGCGTTTCGCCACCGCCGCGGGGAACGACGCGATGCGCGGGCTCACGGGGTAGAGCGCCGCGCCGGCACGCGCTGTGGAATAGAGATCGAACGTGGACAGGTCGAAGTGGAAGGGCGCCTGGTTCGCGACGCGATCGCGCGCCGTGAGTCCGAATGTCTCGGCGGCCCAGTCGGTGAAAACGCGGCAGTTCCGGTGCGACAGCATCACCCCCTTGGGCTCGCCGGTGCTGCCGCTCGTGTAAAGGATGTAGGCGAGGTCGTCCTCGAGTGCAGGCGAGGCGAACGCGTCGCCGGACTCCGCGGCAAGCGCGCTCCACGGCACGCCCGGCAGGCCGGCGACGCGCGGCGCGTCCTTCCCGTCCGCCAGGTCTGCGAACCACAGCGCGCGCATCGGCGCGCGGCCGCCGAACGCCTCGTCGAGCGCGGTGGCGCGCTCGCTCGTGGTCACGAGCCCGGCCACGTCGCAGTCGCGCGCGATGTAGGCCAGCCTCGGCGCGGGCGCGGCCGGATCCACAGGCACGTACGCCGCGCCCGCCTTCATGACGCCGTAGAGCGCCACGATGGCGTCCGGCGACTTATAGAGCCACAGCGCCACCCGGTCGCCGCGACGCACGCCGTGCGCCACGAGCGAGCGCGCGAACCGGTTCGAGCGCTCCTCCAACGCGCCGTAGTCGAGCATGACGCCGTCGAGCACGACCGCTGGGGCCGCGGGATGGAGCTCGGCCGCGTCGGTGACGAGCCGCGGAAGCAGACGGTGCATCGTCAGCGAGTGCCTGCGCGGGCGGGCGGTCTCGCGGCCGCGGCCAGCGCGCGCATCGCCGGCATCAGAGCCCGAGGCAGCTGGCGATGATCTTCCGCTGCATCTCGCTGGTGCCGGAGTAGAGCGTGCCCGAGAGTGCGTCGCGCACTTCGCGCTCGATGGGGTACTCCTTCATATAGCCGTAGCCGCCGTGGAGCTGAAGCGCGTCCAGCGCCGCCTTGCTGTGCATCTCGCTCACGTAGAGCTTGGCGATGGCGGCCTCGAGCACGGCGTTCTTGCCCTGCCCCGTGAGCCAGCCCACCTTGTAGAGCAGCCAGCGACCCGCCTCGATCGCCACCTTCATGTCGGCGATCCGGCTCGCCACGGCCTCGAACTTGGCGATGGGCTGCCCGAACTGTCGGCGCTGCTTCGCGTACGCGACGCAGTCGTCGAGTAACCGCTCCATGGCTCCCAGGTGGCCGGCGAAGATGCAGGCGCGCTCCCACTCCATGGCCGAGTTGAAGATGCGCATGCCCGCGCCCTCGGGGCCCAGGCGCGACCCCTCGGGCACGAAGCAGTCCTCGAAGATCACCTCGCCCATGGGCGACGTGCGGAGGCCCATCTTGGCGATCGGCTTGCCGAACGTCACGCCCTTCGCGTCGCGCGGCACGAGGAACGCCGTCAACGCAGGCGCTTTGCCCTCGCGCTGCAGGTAGGCGAACGCGAGCGCCAGGTCGGCCACCGGCGCGTTCGTGGCAAACGTCTTCTGGCCATTCAGAACGTAGCCGTCGCCCTTGCGCTCGGCGCGTGTGGTGAGCGCGAACACGTCGGAGCCCGCGCCGGGCTCGGTGATGGCGTGGGCACCGATCGTCTGGCCGCTCACGAGCTTCGGCAGCCACTCGCGCTTCTGCGCGTCGCTGCCGTAGTGAGCGAGCGGCATCTGCACCGCCCACAGCTGCGCGTTGAGGCTGAACACGAGGCCGTTGTCGCGGCAGCCCCAACCGAGCGCTTCCATGGCGATCGTGGTGGTGACGAGGTCCTGCCCCTGGCCGCCGTACTCGGCCGGCACTGGCAGGCCCAAGATCCCGAACTCGGCGCACTTGCGCCAGCAGTCGAGCGGGAACGTGCCCTCGTGGTCGCGCCGCTCGAGGTCGTGGTTCAGCTCTTGCCGCGCGAACGCGCGCACCGCCGCGCGCAGCTCCTGCTGTTCCGAGGTGATCTCGAAGTCCATTCGGCCTCTTGCGTGACGACGGCGTCTGTCGGCTAGGGCGAGCCGTTCGCGCCGGCGCGCGCGTGCGGCTGCGGATGGAACCGCTCCAGCCAGCCAAGCGTGTGCTCGAGCGCGCGGCGTTGGAGCGGGATGTTCACGAAGCCATGCACGTCTCCCGGCCACACCTCCACTTCGAACCGTGCTCGCTCGGCGGGAGCGAGGCGCGGGAACACCGTCTGCATCGCGACCTGGAACGAAGCGTACTCCGCGTCGGTGTCACCGTACACGAACAGCGCCCGAGCGCCCGAGGCGACCAAGGCGCCAAAGTGCTCGACGAAGCTGTCCGCGAGCGGTGTGTCGTGGCTCGCGCGACCCTTGCCACCTCGCGCGACACGGCCCACGACCGTGGCCATGTAACGCCAGCGCTCGCGGCTCGCGAGCGCCCGCCAGTTCTCGCGATTCCCGAGCGCTCGTAACAGGTGTCTCCAGTCCTTGCGATCGGCGTGCGCCTTGACCAGCGTGTCGAGTTCCATGAGCGGGGCGGCGAAGAACACCATGCCTTCGACGCCCGAGTGCTTGTCGGCAAATGTGGACAGCGCCGTGCGCGCGTCGAAGCAAGCGCCCATCACGAGGAAACGTTGGTAGCCGAAGCGCTCGCGCAGCGTGGCGAGCACGGCCTCGGCGTCATCGCGATACGGCTTGTTGGGGTCCAGGAAGCTCGTGGGGCCCTCCGAGTCCCCGGTGCCGTGGTAGTCGAAGCGAAACGCGCCGAAGCCACGCGCGGCTAGCCTTCGGGCGCCCTCCACCCACATACGATTCCGGTGCGCGCGGGGCCGCGTGAACAACACGACGCAATAGCTTGCCGCCGGTACCGACGGATCCGGCGGCGTGTGAATGCCGAACAGCGCGCCCGTGGGTGAGGGGACCATCACCGCCTGCTCGGCGCGCGCCCGGCCGAGTTCCGCCGTGGTCTCACGCCAGGGCATCGAGCCACTCCCTCGTCACGCGCGTCAGTTCGTCCGAGCTCCACGCGGGGTTCGACATGAGCTGGTAGCCGGGCTCTTCGTGAACGAGCGTGGTGCTCACCGTCGCGCGTTCGCCGCCCGCCGCCGGCGCGGCTCTCAGCGATTCCACGAGCGCGGTGTGCACGGGCGCCAGTTTCGCGCGCGCCTGCACCTGCGCCAAGAACACCGGCACGCGGCAGCCGGCGAGCGCCGTCTCGAGCGAGGCCCCGTCGAAACTCCTGACGAGCGAGCGCTGCAGCGAGTACCCGAGCACGTCGATGCCGCCCTCGTGTTCCAGTCGCTCAAGGAGCTGGTCCACGGTGGCGTCGGGTTTCTGGCCGCCGGCGACGCGAGAGAAGAGCAGTGTACGGAGCTGCTGACGGAAGAAATCCGCTGGTTTCGCCGCCGGCTCCCACAGCACGAAGCCCGCCGCGTCACCGCGGCCCGAGTTCGGTCCGCCAGCGATTGCCGCCACCAGCGCGCCCAATCGCACGCCCAGCCACACGATCCGGCTGCACCCGCTGCGGCGCTTCGCCTCGTCAGCCGCGGCGCGTGCGTCGGCGACGAGCGACGAGAGCGTCACGTCGGCCGAGCTCCCCGCCGAGTCGCCGTGGCCGCGCGCGTGATAGCGCAGCACCGGGAAGCCGAGCGCGGCGGCGGCGCGCGCCGACAGCACCTCCTGCCGGTAGAGCGTGATCTGCTCCACGCCGAGCGCGTGCACATGCACCACGACGGGGGCATCCGGCCGACCCGGGACGGCGGCGTGGAACACCGCGTAGACGGGCGAGCCCTCCACCTCCATGAAGAACGGTGTCTCCGGGGCAGCCGCACGGGGGTGTCCGGCGGCGTCGGGTCGCGCGGGTCGAGGCGCGGGAGCCTGCGAAACCAGTGGTCGCTCCTGGGTGGCGGTGGGGCTGGCCAAAGGGGAGAAAAGGTTACGGGCGCGATTCGTTCCATGTCAACGAAAACGCAGCTGCGAATCACTTCGCAACCGGCGGATCGCGCGCTCAAGAAGGGCGCGTCCGCGCCGAGAACAAGAGCACCATGCCCGCGCTCAACGCAACCTTCTGGTTCCCGCTCTCACTCGTGTTCGCGGTGCCCCTGGCTGCGGTCGCGCTGATTTCGCTCCTCGTGCGCGTCGCGCGCCGAAAGTACCGACGCCGCGCCCGAGCCCGCGCCGGCGAACTGTTCCGGCTCCTTTCGGGCACGGTTTCGGGTCAGGTCGCCGAGCGCGAACTGCGCCGCGCCGCGGCGAGCACTGGCCACGACTCGTTCTGGGACGCGCTCGAGGCCATCGCCGCAACCCTGCGCATACGCGAACGGCGCGAGCTGGCCGGCGCGCTCCAGCGGAGCGGCCACCTGGCGCACGAGCGCCGAGTTCTGGCGAGCGACGAGCTGGCCGCACGCCGCGAGCTGGCGGCGCGCCGACTGGGCCTCTTGCCCGACATGCGCGCGCGCAAGGTGCTCAGACATGCGCTGGTCCGCGGGCCCGAGGGCGTGCGCCTCGCGTCGGCGAGGGCGCTCGCCCGCCACCGCGACCTACGCGCGCTCCGCTGGCTGATCGAGCACCCGCAAGCGCTCTCGCGCCGGCCGCTCCCTGCGCTGGCGGGACTGTTGCGCGCGTTCGGCCCGGGAGCCCGGGCCATGCTCATCGCGGCGCTCGAGCGCGGCATGGAGGACACGCGGCTCGAGTGCGCATGCCTCGACACGCTGGGCCTGGCGCGCTGCCATTCCGCGCGCGGCAGCATCACGGTGAGGCTCCAGAGCCCGCAGCTCGAGCTTCGTGTCGCCGCGGCGCGCGCCCTGGGACGGCTTGGCATGGGTGAGGCGATTCCGGCGCTGGCAATGGCGCTCACGGACGATTGCTGGCCGGTGCGGGCGATGGCGGCGCAGGCGCTGGGTCGGCTCTCGGCGTCGCCTGCGGTGGACGCGCTCGCGGAATGCGTGAGTGACCGGGCGTGGTGGGTGCGTCACCACGCGGCATACGCGCTCGCGGCAATCGGCGGAGAGGGGCACGACGCGCTGTGCGAGCTGGCGGCGCGAGCGGACGACCGGTTCGCGCGCGAGATGGCAAGGGATGCGCTGGAGTTCGGGCGGGGGGCGCGGGAAGCGTAGAGCCTTCACACGGGCTTCGTCGGAGGTTGTCGCGGACTTCGGTCGCCGCGGGCCGGACCCCTGCCGACTTGGTCGCCGCGGTCGATCGCCTGCTGACTCGGTCGCCCCGAGCGGCGGGGGAGATTCGCTCGTGGCCAACGCTCGGTCCGGGCTTCCTGCCCGGACCTCCCTGACGCTCGCGAGGCCCTCCGCCATTCCATGGCTACGGGCTGCTCACGACTGGCCACGATCGAACTGCCCCCGCCGATCGGGGCTCGACCGTGGGATCGCGACACGCACAATGTCGCCTCGCACGATCGAGCCGCGGGCCGGCAGGGGGGTCTCGCACAGGGGGCGCCTGGACGTGGGCGGGAGGCAGGATGCCGGAGCCCACGGCCAGACGAGTGAGGAGCGGCCAGGGATGGCCGCGACGAACGTTCCCCTGTGCGAGACCCCCCGTAGGCCCGCGGCGACCGAACCATCAGGCCTCCGCTTGCCGACACCGCGAATATTCCGCGAGACTCACGTGCGTCATGTCCCTCCCCACACCCCGTGATCCCCGCAGGCCGCGTGTCTCCGGTTACGTCCGTCAACGCGCGGAGCGGGAGTCGGGAGTAGGAGCGGTGCAGCGCGTCAAGGATGCGCTGGCGTCGCGGGGGCTTTCGCCGCTCAAG
>JAHFBW010000223.1 GCA_023249845.1 Candidatus Eiseniibacteriota bacterium | reverse complement strand
ACCGGCGTGGTCCACCGTCAGGATGCCGGTGGCGAGATGGCGGAGGATCGCGTCGTTGTCCACGCGCACACGGTCGAGTTCCTTCTCGGTGCGCTCGAGGTCGCCGGCGGTGCGCTGGACACGCTCGCCGAGCACGCCGGACAGCACACCGACGATGGTGAGGAACGTGACCATGAGCTCGGGCTTCACGAGCCCGTTGAGCGCCGCCTCGTGCATGCCGAGCGGCGCCGCCAGTGTCGGGAGCGCGAGAAAGCCCGCGCACGCCCCGGCGGCCGTGAACAGCCCGCCCCCGACGCGACCCAGCACACCGCCGGTGATCACGACGAGCGCGTAGAACAGCACGAACTGGCTGCCACGCCCGCCGGTGTACGTCGCCAGCCAGGTGACGATCGCCAGGTCCACGCCGAGTTGCGCCGCCGTCTGCAGCGCGAACCCCCGCCGCAGCCGGCCGGCGAGCGTCCACGCCACCGAGACACCCGCCACTGCGCTCAGCGCCAGCGACAGCAGCGCCGCGGGCCGGTCGGTGACGTCGGGACGCAGCAGCAATCCTGACGGCAGCGCGAGCGAGGCCACGAGCACGCGGCCGAGCACGAGCTGCCGGAGGGCGCTCCAGCCCACGACGCGGGCGACGAGGGCCGTGCTGGCCCCCGCTCCCGCGGGCGAGTCCGGAAGGCGTCGTGACGTCATCTCAGTCGCCACCCGCCACGACGCTGATCAGCTTGAACATCGGCAGGTACATGGCCACGACCATGCCGCCGACGATGCCGCCCATGATCACGATCATGACCGGCTCGATGATGGAGGTGAGCGTGTCCACGGCCGTGTCCACTTCGGCTTCGTAGAACACGGCGATCTTCGTGAGCATCTCGTCCAGCGCGCCCGTCTGCTCGCCGACCGCGATCATCTGGGTCACCATGGGCGGGAACACGCCCGAGGCCTTGAGCGGCGCCGACACGGTCTCGCCTTCGCGGATCGAGGCGCGCGCGCTCATGATCGCCTCGGAGATGACGCGATTGCCCGCCGTCCGGGCCGTGATCTCGAGACCCCCAAGAATGGGCACGCCTGAAGCGATGAGCGTGCCGAGCGTGCGGGTGAATCGCGCCACCGCGCCCTTCAACAGCACGTCGCCCAACACCGGCATGCGGATCATGAAGCCGTCCACCTGGCGCTGTCCGACTTCCGTGGCGTAGTAACGTTGGAACATGATCGCGGCTGCGATCATCGCCAGCAGCGCGGCCCACCACCAGTGAACGAGGATGTCCGACATCACGAGCACGATCTTCGTGGGCAGCGGCAGCTCCCCGCCGAAGTCCGTGAACATCTTCGCGAACGTCGGGATGATGAAGATGAGCATGAACGACGTCGCGCCCATCGCCACCGTGAGCACGACCGCGGGATAGACCAGCGCGCTCTGCACCTTGCGCTTCAGCGCGTCGGCCTTCTCGATGTAGGTCGCGAGGCGCATGAGGATCTCGTCCAGCACGCCGCCCGCTTCACCCGCCGCGACCATGTTCCGAAACAGGTCATCGAACACCGCGCGATGCTTGCCGAGTGCGTCCGATAGCGTCGAGCCCGCCTCGACCTCTCGCGTCGTCTCGGTGATGACCTTCGCGAACGACGGGCGGCTGGTCTGCTTCGCGAGGATGTCCAGGCACTGTACGAGCGGCAGTCCGGCGGAGATCATCGTCGCGAACTGGCGCGTGAAGATCGCCAGGTCCTTCGTCGAGACCCCGCTGCCACCGAACTTCGGCATGGACACGCCGCCCGTCTTCGGACGCAACGACGTGACCAGGATGCGCTTCTTGCGGAGCAGCTCGAGCGCCTCGTCCTGGCGCCCGACCTCGATCTCGCCCGTCTGGGCCTCACCCGCGAGCGTACGCCCCTTCCAGACAAAGACTGCCATGTGCGTCCTCCGTTCAGGCCGCCGACCGCATGACCTTCTGGAGCATGCCTTCCATCTCCACTCGGTCCGTGCTGCGGTCCAATGCGTGCTCGGGGGTGAGCTGCTTATCCAGCACGGCCTGCAGCAGCGCCATATTCATGGTCTGCATGCCGAACTTCTGTCCCGCCTGCATGAGGCTGTAGATCTGGTGCACCTTCTGCTCGCGGATGACCGCCTTGATCGCCGGCGTGCACACGAGCACCTCGCAGACCATGATGCGGCCCGTTCCGCGGCTGCGCGGGATGAGCTGTTGAGTCACGACGCCTTCCAGCACGAACGCGAGCTGCGTAAGGATCTGCTTCTGCTGATCGGAGGGGAACACGTCCACGATGCGGTTCACGGCCTCGTACGTGGAGTTCGTGTGCAGCGTGGCGAACACGAGGTGCCCGGTCTCGGCGATCGTGAGCGCCGCCTCGATGGTCTCGAGATCGCGCATTTCACCGATGAGAATGATGTCGGGGTCCTGTCGCAGGACGTACTTGAGTGCCGTCGGGAACGACGAGGTGTCCGCGCCGACCTCGCGCTGGTTCACGATGCACTTCTTGTGGTGGTGGATGTATTCGACCGGGTCCTCGATCGTCATGATGTGGGCCTGGCGCGTCGCGTTGATCTTGTCGAGCATCGCGGCGAGCGTCGTGGACTTGCCCGAGCCGGTGGGACCGGTGAGCAGCACGAGGCCCTTCTGGCGATTCGTGAATTCCCGAACGATGGGCGGCAGGCCGAGCTTGTCGAGCGCGATGATGTCGTACGGGATCTGGCGGATCGCCATCGACACGACGCCGCGCTGGAGATACACGTTCGCGCGGTACCGGGACAGACCCTTGACCCCGAACGAGAAGTCCAGCTCCTTCGTGGTCTCGAATCGCTTGCGCTGCTCGTCGGACAACACGCTGTAGGCGAGCGCGATGCACTTCTCGGGCGTCAGCACCTCGTACTCCGTGGGCGTGATGGCGCCGTCGATGCGTAGCTCCGGCGGCACGCCGGCCGTCAAGTGCAGGTCGGATGCCTTGCGCTGCACCATGTCCTCGAGCAACTGCCGAAGGGTCAGATCCGCCATGGTTCCCTCTTCCGTTAGTGGGATCTCGGCCTACATCTTGTCGGCCGCGGTCTCCTTGAGCACTTCCTCCACGGAGGTGATCCCCCGCCTGAGCTTCTGCAGCGCGTCACGACGAAGCGTGAGCATCCCGCCCTCCACTGCCGTCCGCTTGATCTCGATCGCCGATGCTCGCTGCAGGATCAGTTCGCGCAGCGGCGGCGTGATGGTCATGACCTCGTAGACACCGGCGCGGCCGCGATAGCCGTTGTTGTTGCACTCGACGCAGCCCTGCCCCTCGAGGATGGAGGCGCCGTTGGCTTCCTCTCGGGTGAGCTGCAGCTCGCTCAGGATCTCGTCCGTCAGCTCCGTGGCCTTCTTGCAATGCAAGCACACCTTGCGCACAAGGCGCTGGGCGAGCACGAGGTTCACGGAGGACGCCACGAGGAACGGCTCGATGCCCATGTCGATGAGACGACCGATCGCGCTCGGCGCGTCGTTCGTGTGCAGCGTCGAGAGCACGAGGTGACCGGTGAGCGCGGCCTTCGTGGCGATGGAGGCCGTGTCGATGTCGCGGATCTCGCCGACCATGATGATGTTCGGGTCCTGGCGCAGGAACGCCTTGAGCGCTGCGGCGAACGACAGCCCCACGGAGTCGTTCACGAGCACCTGGTTGATGCCGTCGAGGTTGTACTCGACCGGGTCCTCTGCGGTCATCACGTTCACGTTCGGCGTGTTGACGCGGGACAACGCCGAGTAGAGCGATGTCGTCTTGCCGGAGCCCGTGGGTCCGGTCACGAGCACCATGCCGTACGGATTCAGGATGGCGGCGAGGAACTCCTTCATACTCGCTGGTTCGAACCCCAGGCGCTCGAGGTCCACGTTCAGGTTCGTCTTGTCGAGGATGCGCATCACGATCTTCTCGCCGAAGATCGTGGGCAGCGAGCTCACGCGAAGGTCGATCGTGCGATTGAGCACCTTGATCTTGATGCGGCCGTCCTGGGGGACCCGCCGCTCCGCGATGTCCAAGTCGGCCATGATCTTCAGGCGCGACGTGATCGCCGCCTTGAACTTGTACGGCGGCGCCATCATCTCCTGGAGCGCGCCGTCGATGCGGAATCGCACGCGCATGGTCTTCTCGTACGGTTCGATATGGATGTCCGAGGCACCCTTGCGCACGGCGTCCGAGATGAGCGAGTTCACGAGCTTGACGATGGGCGCCTCGTCCATCTGACCGATGCCCTCGTTCTCGGCAGTGTCGTCTTCCTCGACGACCGCGAGATCGTCCTCGAACCCCTTCATGACGTCCGCCATCGTGCCGGCGGAATCGTAGGCGCGGTCGAGCGCCTTCTTCACCGCCGCTTCGGACGCGACGCGAGGCTCGACCTCGTAGCCCGTGATGAACTTGATGTCGTCGAGCGCGAAGATGTTGGACGGATTCGCCATCGCCACCACGAGCTTGCGGCCCGAACGTGAAACCGGGAGCGCCATGAACTTGGTGGCGACGTCACCGGGCAGGAGCCGCGTCAGCGCCGGATCGGGCTCGAATCCCATGAGATCGATGGGCGCGCAACCGTAGAGCTTGCCGAGGAACTCCAGCAGCTTCTCCTCGGTGACCGCGCCGATCTTGACGAGATTGCCCGTCAGCGAGCCGCCCGCGGTCTTCTGCTGGAGCGCGGCCTTCTGGAGCGCGTTCTCGTCGATGAGCTGCGCCTGGAGGAGTTTCTTGCTGATGTCTTCGACCACGACCATCCCCGGAAGATGTGGGACCACGTCCGGACGTCCCGCCTTGGGAGCGCGGTTCGCGAGCAGCACTTGAGGATGCCGTCGCGGGCCCCAAACGAGGGCCATGCAGACGGCAAGCCCGGTGATGCGCCGTCGAGGGCGCCCCGGACTCCCGGTCGTTATCGGGCGGAAGGCGTGCGGGCTTGATGCCGATTCCGCACGGTTGGGCGGCGCGGGCTCGTGCGGAACGCACGCGCGCGCCGTGCGTGCTGCGTCAGCGAGGGGTCACGCGCACGAACGGCCGCAGTCGCTCGAGGAGCCGCGCGCCGATCCCCGGGACGCCGAGCAGCTCGTCGGCCGAGCGAAACAGACCGTGTCGGGCTCGGTATTCCACGATGCGACGGGCGAGGACGGGCCCGATGCCGGGGAGTCGGTCCAAGTCCTCGACCGACGCCGTGTTGGGGTCGAGTGGTCCGACCCCCGATCGCGCGCCGGCACCCGGCCCGAGCGGCCGCGCCGAAGAGTCCGCGACCGGCGCCATGGCGCTCGCGGGGGGCGCCATCACCGGGTGGCGGGCGCGGTAGAGGTCCGTGATCGTTCCCAGCACGAGCAATGCTGCGAGCAGCCTCGCGCCTCGACGCTCGGCGTCGGTGAGTCCGGACATGTCCACTCCCGCGGGGCGGCGAACGGTCGCGGGGGACGGAGACTCAGTTGAAGAATGGCCACGACAGCTCCACGCGGACGTCGCGCGTGGAGCCCACGGCGGGCGTGCCGGGGAACGGTGTCGTGGGGTCGGTCCAGATCTGAGGATGCGCCACATCCTCGAGGTTGATGCCGCGCACGGTGATGATCGCGTCCCCGATCGTGAACGCGGCGCTTGCCGCGTACGTGGCGTAGCCCGGCAGTGGTTGTGGCGCCGTGAAGTAGCCTTCGAGCGGCTCGGTCTCGCGATCCCCGACCCAGGCGGTCTCGAATCGCAGTCGCACGCGCAGGTCGCCTGCGAACACGGCGAATCGTACCTCCGCCCCCACGCGCCCCCCGAGCGAGGGGTCGACGCGCGCCAACTCGCTCCCCGCCGGGCGCACGCGTGACCACATGGAGCCATCCGCTCCGAGCCAACCCC
>JAHFBW010000222.1 GCA_023249845.1 Candidatus Eiseniibacteriota bacterium | reverse complement strand
CAGTAGCAGGAGCTGGCGGATGCTGCTGGTGGACCACGCATAGGCGATCCCTTCGCGCATCCGGCTCGAGCCCGCCGCGCGCGGGGCGGCCGGGGTGGAACGCGCGACCGGTCCCCACGCTCCGCGCATCGCGATCAGGCTCGCGATCACCGCCACGAACGACAGCGCGTTCCACCAGAAGCAGCCGGCCTCGCCCACCGTGGCCACCAGCACGCCGGCCGCGGCCGGCCCCAGGATGCGCGCGGCGTTGAACGCGGCCGAGTTGAGCGCGATGCCGTTCGGCAGATCCTCGCGGCCGGTCATGTCGATGACGAACGACTGCCGCGCCGGCAGGTCGAACGTGTTGACCATGCCATAGACGCAAGCCAGCGCCACCACCATCCAGGGCTTGACGACGCCGGTGCTCACCACCAGCGCCATCGCCAGCGCCTGCGCAAGCAGCAGGCTCTGCGTCCAGAGCAACATGCTGCGACGATCGCTCCGGTCGGCGATCACGCCCGCCCACAGTGCCAGCGGCAGCACTGGCGCGAACTGCGCGAACGACAACACGCCCAGCATCAGCGCCGAACCGGTCAGCCGGTGCATGAGCCAGCCCTGCGCCACGGATTGCATCCAGGTGCCGATGAGGGACACCAGCTGCCCGGCGAAGAACAGCCGGAACGCGGGATGGCGGAACGCTCGAAACGCTTCGGGGATGCGGGATGGCGGCGCCGGGGCGGTGGACATCTCCCGAAACGTAGCAGGTGGCCGCGGCCTGTGCCGCTTGGAGCCGGCGCGCGCGCGCGCTTAGGCTGGCGGGCGCTCACGCGCCCCGTGACGGACACGAGCCACGACTCCGGAGGATCCCGATGGCCGAGTTGAAGACACAGCTCACCGGCGCCAGCGTCGCCCAGTTCATCTCCGCCATCCCGGATCACGTGCGACGTGGGGACTGCCGGACGCTCGCCTCTCTCATGCGGCGCGCGACCGGAGCCAGGGCCGAGATGTGGGGCCCGAGCATCGTGGGCTTCGGCCGCTATCACTATTGCTCCGACAGCGGACGCGAGGGCGACTGGTTTCTCGCCGGCTTCTCGCCGCGAAAGCAGGACCTCACCGTGTACGTGATCGGCGGGTTCAACCAGAGCGCCGCTCTGCTCGCCCGTCTCGGCCGGCACAGGAAGAGCGGTGGCGGCTGCCTCTACTTGAAGCGGCTGGCCGAGGTGGACCTGAGCGTACTCGAGCAGATCGTGGCGAACTCGGCTGCGACGTTGCGGGCGATCGAGGCACGTGCCGCGAAAGAGGCGAAGCCCAGGGTGGTCGCCAAGGCGGAGGTGAAGTCAGACTCGAAGAAGGGTGCCAAGCCGGTCGCCAGGTCGAGGCCGAGCCCGAAAGCGAAGTCGCCCGCGAAGCCGGCGCGCCGTGGCCGCTGAGGCGCGCTTCTTCCCCGCTGGATTCCTGTGGGGTGCTGGCGGCAGCGCGCACCAGGTCGAGGGTGGCAACCGCCGGAACGACTGGTGGCGGTTCGAACAGGTCCCGGGAGTCATCCAGGGTGGCCGAGGCAGCGGTGACGCCTGCCGCCACTGGGTGCTCTTCGACCAGGACTTCGCGCTCGCCGCCGCCGACGGCCACAACGCGCACCGTCTCTCGCTCGAATGGAGCCGGCTCGAGCCGTCACCGGGACAGTTCGACGGCGGAGCGGTCGCGCACTATCACGCTGTGTTCTCGTCGCTTCGCCGCCACGGCCTCACGCCCATCGTGACGCTCCACCACTTCACGAACCCGCTGTGGATCGCGGACAGCGGTGGCTGGGAGGCGCGCGGGACCGTGGACCGCTTCGAAGCGTTCGTGCGCTTCTGCGCGCGCGAGTTCGGCGGCGAGGTGGACTGGTGGTGCACCGTCAACGAGCCTGAGGTGTTCGCGTTTCGAGGCTGGAGCGAGGGGATCTGGCCGCCCGCCGTGCGCGACAACTCCCGCGCGCTCACCGTGATCGCGCATCAGCTCGAGGCGCACGGCCGCGCGTATCGCGCGCTGCACGCGGAGGATCACGCGGATGCCGACGGCGACGGCGTGGCCGCGCGCGTCGGCTTCGCCAAACATCGCGTGCAGCTCGACCCGCTGCGCGCGTGGCATCCGCTCGACCGGCTGCAGGCGTACTTCGAGGACCGCGTGTTCAACCGCGCCGTGGAGCAGTCGGTGGTGGAGGGCGAGATCGACTTGTCCATTCCCGGGGCACGCGGCGTGCGCCGGACGCTCAGCGAACTCAAGGGCGCGCTGGACTGGTACGGGCTCAACTACTACACGCGCTGGATGGTGCGCTCACTCTCGCCGGAGCCGCACGTCGCGCGCCCGGGTGCCCCGCGGAACGACCTCGGCTGGGAACTGTGGCCGGGTGGGTTGGAGCAGGCGATCATGGCGGCGTCGAGGCTAGGCAAGCCCGTGCTGGTCACCGAGAACGGTGTCGCCGACGCGAGCGACCGGTTGAGGCCCGCCGCGATCGTCGCGTTCGTCGAGGCCATGCACGCGGCGATCGGACGAGGCGTGGACGTGCGCGGCTACCTTCACTGGTCGCTGCTCGACAACTTCGAGTGGGCTGACGGCTACCACGGCCGCTTCGGGCTCTATGCCGTGGACTTCGATTCCACTGAGCGCCCGCGCACGCGCCGGCCGAGCGCGGAGGTGTTCGCGCGCATCGCACGCGCCAACGGTGTCACCGCCGACGTACATGCCGCGGTGGACGGCGCCCGAGTGCCTCGCTAGACTGCCGCGCTCACTCAGGGAGGCCGCTCGCATGTGCCCATTCTGCAAGGACAAGCCCTGCAAGATCCTCGAGCGGCCCGACGGCCATCTCGCGTGCGAGTGCGGCAGGCACTCGTGGCCGAATGCCGCGGTCTACGCGGAGTCGCTGCGCCTGGCGGACCTCACCGTGGTGAAGAACGTCCACAACTGGACGCAGTCGTTCTGAGCTGAGGCTCGACGATTGCCGGAGCGGTGGTCGCCCGGCCCCAGGGCGCGCTGCGCCCAGCCCGGAGTGGACTACGCCGCCGGCCGCACCAGCAGGCCCTTGAGCTCCTTGGGCACGTCGTCCATGTCCACGAGCTCGGCGCACACACCCCATGCTCCGTGTCGGCGCGCCCACTCGGCACCTTCATGTAGTGCCACCATGCCGCCGGCACGAAGCTCCGTGGCGATCACCTTGACCTGGCTCGAGGCCATCGCGGTGAGCACGGACTGCGAGTCGGGCATCATGCCCACGCCGCGTGGGTTGACGGGGCCGAACACCATGTCGGGCGCCACGCCCCACGCATCCAGGCGCGCGAGCAGATGACCCAGATTCCGGGTCTCGACGCCCACGAGCCAGCGGCGCTGACGCGCGAAGCGGACCAAGCGATCGATGAACTTTGGCTGGTTCGCGGCCAGCGCCAGGTCGGTGACCACGCTCGAAACGATGATGCCGCGGAGCGCCTTGGCGTTGAACTGGAGCGCTTCGCGCTCGATCCGCGGAAGCACGCGCGAGGCCAGGTCGCCAGCCAGACCCATGGGCAACAGGTTCATGGCCGCGGCCCCGGCGCGCTTGGCGTCCCAGCCATTCGCACCGTTGTCCTCGCCGGGGTCGAAGAACAGCGCTGGTTCCCACAACAGGTCGTCCGCGGGCCACAGGTGCGGCACGCGCGCCAGGATGGGCAGCGGCTTGGGCAGCTCGGCCAGCGCGTCGTGCACGTCCTGCGTGGGCGGCGCGAGCACCGCCTCGGCGCCTGCCGCCACGCCCTTGACGAGCGCCACGGCGAGCGACTCCGACTCCTCGAAGCGATTCGCGATCTCGAGCTGGCGGTCGCGCGTGGCGCGCACCGGCAGCGCGAGCGACGCCACGCCCAGCACCAGACGCGGCGCTTCGAGCGGCGGGCGCTTCACGACACCACCTCGCGCTCGGAGCCATCCGCGGCGATGCTCTGGCGCACGGCGTCAACGACGCGCGACACGCGGAGTGCACGCGGCGCCGACAGCGCTTCGGCGCACACGGGGTCGCCAGCCAGCATGCGCTGCCAGCCCTCCACCACCGTGGGCGAATCGCCACCTTCGAAACGCGCGAGCGTGGGTTCGCTCGCGGCCACGACGCGGCCCTGGAGCGAGGCCATGTCCATCTCGAGCGCGTCATCCGACACGATGATGCGGCCTTCGGGGCCAGAACCTTCGATGACCATCGCGGTGCCGGGATAGTCCGGAACGCTCCACGACGCCTCCACCTTCGCCGTGAGGCCGCTCGCGAAGCGGGCATCCATCTGGCACTCGTCCAGCCAGTCGCCGTAGAGCCGCTGGCCTTTCGCTCCCACTGACACGATGGGGCCGAACGACGCGTCGAGCAGGAGCAACAGGTCGGCGAGCAGGAAGTCGAGCACGTCGCGTGAGGGCTGGGCGAGTGGCGAGAACACGCGCGACACCGATGCCGACGCGCGCACTTGCTGCACGTGGTCCGCGGACAGCGCGCCGGTGCGACGGGCCCGAGCGAACGTGGGCTGGAACAGTACCGCGGCACCGGCGGCCACGGGCCGGCCGCTGCTCGCCATCGCCGCCTCGATGCGGTCCGCGGTCTCCCGCGGCATGCTCGCCAAGCCATGCACGAGCACCGCGAGCCCCGCGGTGACGCCCTGCTCCACCAGGTCCGCCGCCTCGGCCGCCGGCGAGCACACGACGAGCGTGTCGGCGGCGCGCTTCTCGAGCCAGCGTCCGAGCGACGGCTCCATGGGAGCGGCAAAGCCCACGCCGCGCACGAAGCGCCGCAGGTCGCCGCGCGGTTCCACGAAGCCCACCACCTCGGCGGCGGGGTGCATGGCGAACGCACATGCGTAGTCGAGCCCTGCGCGCCCCAGTCCGGCCACCACGACGCGATCGCGCGCGGCTGGCTCGGCGGGGTGCTGCTCGCGGTTTTCGGCCATGGCGGTGGTGGGGACGGCCATCGTCACTCCATCCTTGGGGGTGACCCGTGGGTCCACACCGTAGCGGCGCCGCCCGCCATGGGCAAACGGCGCCGCGTCGTGTCGTTCCTCACGCCGACATCCTGAACTCGATGCGCGGATCCTCGCGGTCTCGGTCCTGGATCTTGAACAGCTCCGCGCCCTCGAGCCGCATGCCCTGGGCCACCCACGAATCGGGGATCTGTTCCAGGCGCGTGTTGTACAGCGCGACGACGTCGTTGTAGAACTCGCGACGGTCGGCGATCTGGTTCTCGAGTTCGCTGATCCGCTGCTGAAGCGCGCGGAAACCATGGTCCGCCTTCAGGTCCGGGTAGCTCTCCGCCACCGCCATGATGCCGCCCAGTGCCTTCCCGAGCTGGCTCTCGGCCGAGGCCCGCTCGCCGACCGTGCGTGCGCTCGCCAGCGCCGCGCGCGCTTCGGACAGCTTGTCGAACACGGCGCGCTCGTGCTGCATGTAGGCCTCGCACGTCTTCACGAGTTTCGGGATCTCGTCGTGGCGCTGCTTCAAGAGCACGTCCACGTTGGCCCACGAACGCCCGATGTTGTTCTTCATCTCAACGAATCCGTTGTAGAGGGACAGGAAGTAGCCCACCGTTCCCACCACGACGAACCCGATCAGCGTGGTCCACAGGATCTCGGCCGGATGCATCGGTCCTCCTCTCGAGGCGCCTGCGCGCCGCCTCGTGTCATTGCGGCAATGGCAGCGCGCCGCTCTTCGCCAGTTCGATCAGGCACCACAGGCCGAACAGCGTCAGCAGCGGCCCGCCCACGAGCCCGCCGAACGCCTTGAGCCCGTATTCCAGCGTCATGGTCTTCTCGCTGCGATCACTGATGATGAACGCGGGGTCGCGCGGGCCGCGCCGCACGACCGCGTTGCACTCACCGTCGTAGCGGCGCACGTGCGTGGCACC
>JAHFBW010000221.1 GCA_023249845.1 Candidatus Eiseniibacteriota bacterium | reverse complement strand
GAGAGGCTGCTCGGTCACGAGACACTCGCGGATGCGCTCCGCGAGCTGCCGCGCGCAGTGGTCGTGGACGCCGTGCGCGCGACGCTCGCCGACGCCCGGAACGAGATGAAGCGTGCACGGAACGGCGGCGCCCCGGCTCACGACGCGCTCGCCGAGCGTGCCGCCGCCCGCGCGCGCCTCGAAGCCGCGCCGGCGTTGCGGCGCGTGCTGAACGCCACCGGCATCGTGCTGCACACGAACCTGGGCCGGGCGCCGCTCGCCGCGCCCGCGCGCGACGCCGTCGCCGGGGTGGCCGCCGGCTATTGCTCGCTCGAGTTCGACCTGGCGATCGGCCGGCGCGGCGATCGCGGGCTCGGCTGCGAACGTTGGCTCTCGCGGTTGACGGGCGCCGAAGCGGCGTGCGTCGTGAACAATGGCGCCGCCGCCATCCTGCTCGTGCTCGCGGCGCTCGCTGCGGGCAGGAAGGTGCTCGTCTCGCGCGGCGAACTGGTGGAGATCGGCGGCTCGTTCCGCGTGCCCGAGATCATGGAGATGAGCGGCGCCACGCTCGTGGAAGTGGGCGCCACCAACCGCACGCACTTGCGCGACTACGAGCGTGCGCTGGCCCGGCACGGCAAAGAGGTCGGCGCCATCCTGCGCGTGCATCGCAGCAACTTCCGCATGCAGGGGTTCGTGGCGCAGCCCGCGCTCTCGGAGCTGGGGGCGCTGGCGAAGCGGCACCGCATCCCGCTCATCGAGGACCTGGGCAGCGGGGCGCTCGTGGACCTGGCCGAGTTCGGTCTCGCGCACGAGCCCACCGTGGGTGAGAGCCTCGCGGCGGGCGCGGGCATCGTGACCTGCTCGGGCGACAAGCTCCTGGGCGGCGCCCAGGCGGGCCTGGTGCTGGGTTCGGCGAAGCTCGTGTCGGCGGCGCGCCGCCACCCGCTGGCGCGCGCGCTGCGCGCCGACAAGCTGGCGCTGGCCGCGCTCGAGGCCACGCTGCCGCTCTACACCGAGCCCGACCGTGCGCGAAGCGCGATCCCCACGCTCGCCATGCTCGGTGCCAGCGAGGTCGAGCTCGCGGCACGGGCCCAACGGCTGGCGCAGGCGCTCGAGTCGCGCGTGGCCGGCCTCATGGCCACGATCGAGGCCGGCGAAGGCGAGGTGGGCGGGGGCTCCATGCCGTTCGAGAAACTGCTCGGGCCGATCGTGGCATTCGGCCACCCATGGCTCGCTGCGGCTGAGCTCGAGCGACGGGCCCGCGCCGCGAGCCCGCCGGTGATCGGGACGATCCGCGGCGGACGCTTCCGCCTCGATCCGCGCACGCTCGCCGACGACGAGATCGAGTTGGCCGCGGGTGCGCTCGCGATCGTGTGGGGCGGAGCCAAGGGCTGACGTCGGCGGCCGGGAGTTCAGGCCGTGCAAAGGGGTCTTGAGGCCGCTTCCCGCGTTGACTAGGGGCCCGGCGAGCCACTACCTTGCGGGGAGGCAGTTCCACCTCAACACGTCATGCCGGTCCGGGCCGCCACACGCGGAGCTGCGGCTCCGGCGGACCCCCACGAGGCGTGTTAATGGGGCTGGGGCTGCCGTTCGAGACAGCGCTCACGCAGCCAGGACAGACACCCGAGGTCTCGCCTCGGACATCGACCCGCGGGCCGACTCCCCGCGACCGGTGCTCGGGAGTGGTCCAGCCGTGGACGGACCGACTGCGCGCAGGCGCCGCCTGATGCGGGGTCACTCCATGCCCCGGCCCGCCCCACTCCCGCGTGCCCGTGGAGTGCATGGATGTTTCTCTACAAGCTCGAGATCCAAGGCTTCAAGTCGTTCTGCGACCGCACCGACCTCCTGTTCGGGGACGGCATCACGGGCGTCATCGGGCCGAACGGCTGCGGCAAGACCAACGTCTCGGATGCCATCCGCTGGGTGCTCGGCGAGCAGTCCGCCAAGCAGTTGCGCGGCGACTCCATGGAAGACGTGATCTTCAACGGCTGCCCCTCGCGCAAGCCGCTCGGCATGGCCGAGGTGCACGTCACGTTCAAGAACGACCGCGGCATCCTGCCCACGGAGTTCTCCGAAGTGACCATCTCGCGGCGCGTGTTCCGCTCGGGAGTCTCGGAGTACTTCCTCAACAAGGCGCCGTGCCGCCTGCGCGACATCCGGGACCTGTTCTTCGACACCGGCATGGGCAGCCACGCTTATTCGGTGATCGAACGCCAGATGGTGGACAACATCCTCTCGGACAATACCGGCCACCGCCGATTCCTGTTCGAGGAGGCGTCGGGGATCACGAAGTACAAGCAGCGGAAGAAAGAGGCGCTGAACAAGCTGGACGCCACCGAGGTCGACCTCACACGGCTGAACGACATCGTGTTCGAGATCGAGCGTGAGTTGCGCTCGCTGGCACGCCAGGTGGGCAAGGCCCGCCGCTACCAGCGCCTGCGCGACCAGGTGCGCGACCTGGACCTGGCGCTCACCGCCGGCACGATCGAGGCATTGAAGTCGCGTGAAGCGAAGGCGACGGAGGAGTGGCAGGAAGAGGCCACGCACCGAGAGGGCGCCACCGCTGAGCTCAACAGCGCCGAGGCCACGCTCACCGACCGCAAGCTGGCGCTGCTTGAGCTCGAACGCGAGCTGCTCACCGCGCAGGGCGGCCTGAAGGATCGCGAGGAAGCGCGCGTCGCAGCCGAGCACCAGGTCGTGCTGCTGCGCGAGCGCGCCTCGGGCCTGCTGCGTCGCGCCGAGGAGGCCGGGCAGGACGCGCGCAAGATGGGCGAACGCCTGGCCGCGACGCAGGCGCGCGAGCAGGAGGTGCAGCGCACGCTCCACGCCACGCGCGCGAAGCGCGAGACGGCGCACGCCGAGTCCACCGAGGCCGAAGCGGCGCTGGAAAAGCTGGAGCAGGAACTTCGCGCCAGCCGCTCGCGCGCGGCCGAACACAAGCAGCTCTCGCTCGACCTGTTCTCGGTGGAAGCCGACAAGAAGGGCACGTGCGAGCGCATGCGCGAGCGCCAGGCATCGCTCGGTGAGCGCCGATCGGCGGCCGAGACGCGACGCGGCGAGCTGCTCGAGCGCGTCGCCGACCTGGAGCGCGCCAAGGTCGAGGGCGAGCAACGGCGGGTCGAGCTGGACGAGTCGCTCACCGGTGCGCGCGGCGAGTTGGCCGCGAGCGAGGACGGCATCCGTGCCGTCGAGGCGCGCATCCACGAGGCCGACACGGCGCTCTCGAGCCTGCGTCAGGAGGCCGCCGCGGCCGATTCGCGGCTGCGCACGCTGCTGGAGCTCAAGGCGAACTTCGAAGGGGTCTCCGAGGGCGGCAAGGCGCTGCTGGCTGAGCGCGGCTCGCTGCCGGGCCTGGTCGGGGTCGTCGCCGACGTGCTCGAGGTGCCGCCCGCCTACCTGGACGCGCTCGAGGCCTCGCTCGGCGAGGCGGCGTCGTTCGTGCTGGTCGAGAACCGCAAGGCGGTGGAGCCGGCGTTGAAGCGCTTGCGCGCACCCGAAGGCGGCCGCGCCACGCTCGTGGACCTGTCGGCGATCCAGGCCGGCACGCCGCCCGAGGCCCCTGGGGGGAAGGGTGTCGTGGGGCGCGCCTCCGAACTCGTCAGGTGCGACGCGCGTTTCCGCGCGCTTGCCGAGCGGCTGCTGGGCTCGGTCATCGTGGTGGAGTCGCGCGAGCTGGCGCAGAAGCTGGCGCTCGAGTCCGCGGGTGGCCTGCGCTTCGTGAGCACCGACGGCGAGGTGTGGGAGCGCGGCCGCGTGCGCGCCGGAGCACCCGGCACCGGCGGCGCAGGCGGCCTGCTCCACCGCGAGACCGAGATCCGCGAACTCTCCGGCCGGCTCGCCGAGCTGGGGCTCACCGTGGAAGGCCTGCAGAACCAGCGCGACACCGAAGACCAGGCCCGCGCGCGCGCGCTCGAGCAGCGTGATCACGCGCGCTGGATGGTGGACGAGACACGCACCGCGCTGGAATCACAGGTGCGCGAACTCGCGGCGCTCGAGCGCGAACGGGTGTTCGCCGCGAACGAGGCGGCCGAGCGCGTGCGCGAGATGGAGGGTTTCGCGCTCGAGATTGGGACGCTCGCGCGCACGCTGGCCGAGGCCATGGCCGAGCTGGCGCAGTTCCAGGGCGAGCTGGACCAGGCACGTGCCCAGCTCGAGGAGACCGACGTCACGGTGCGCGGGTTGGAGACGCGCCGCGACGAAGCGTCGGTGCGCGCGCAGGCCGCGCGCGAATCGCTGCTCCAGCTCTCGCGCGAGTCGGGCGAGCTGGAGACTCAGTGGGCGCGGCTCGAGCAGACGGTGAAGGAGCTGGGCACGGGGATCGCGGCCCGCGAGGCCGAAGCCGTGCAGCACCGGGGCGGCATCGCCGGGCTCGAGGCCGAAGTCTCGGGGCTGGCGTCGGGCCTGACCGGGCTCCTCGAGTCCGAGGGCACGCAGCGCGACCGCGTCGTCGCGCTGCAGAAGACTTTCGGTGCGCTCAAGGAAGACGTGCAGGCGCTGGACGATGCCGCCCGCGGGCTTCGCTTCCAGCAGACCGAACTGGGCGAGCGTCTCCACCAGCTGGAACTCGACCGCGTGCAGGCGCGCGCCGAGCTGGACCGCACGTTCGAGCGGCTGCGCACGGAATACGAGCTCGACCCGGAGGCGATCACGCCCAAGCCGCTCCCCGATGGCATGACGCCCGAGGCGGCGCCGAAAGCGCTCGAGCAGGCGCGCCAGAACCTGCGCGCGATCGGGCCCGTGAACCTGCTGGCGCTGGACGAGTACAGCAAGAAGAAGGAGCGGTTCACGTTCCTGACGCAGCAGCGCGAAGACGTGATGCAGGCCAAGACGCAGCTGCTCGAGGCCATCGAGAAGATCAACGGCACGGCGTCGCAGCTCTTCAGCGAGACGTTCGAGAAGGTGCAGGTGAACTTCAAGGACATCTTCAAGACGCTGTTCGAGGGCGGCGACTGCGAGCTGCGTCTCCTGGGAGAGGATCCCATGGAGGCCGAGATCGAGATCGTCGCCAAGCCGCGCGGGAAGTACCTCCAGAGCATCACGCTCATGTCGAGTGGCGAGCGGGCGCTCACCGCCATCGCGCTCCTGTTCTCGATCTACCTCGTCAAGCCATCGCCGTTCTGCCTGCTGGACGAGGTGGACGCGCCGCTCGACGATGCGAACGTTGAGCGCTTCCTCAACATGCTGCGGCGCTTCGGCGAGAAGACCCAGTTCGTGGTCATCACGCACAACAAGAAGACCATGGAGGCGTCCGGCTGCATCTACGGCGTCACCATGGAGGAGCTGGGCGTGTCGAAGCTGGTGTCGGTGAACCTCGACGGCGTGGACGTGAGTCACTCCTCGCGCCGCGAGACCGCCGAGGTCGCGGTTCGTTAGCCCGACCTGTTCATGAACGGGTGGGCGGGACGCGCGGCGTGACCGCCGGGACGTCGCTGTGGGACCGCTTCCGCCGCGGCCTGACGCGCACGCGCGAGTCGCTCGTTGGGGCATTGGGCGGCGCGCTCGGCCGCCACGACGTGGACGCCGCCACCGTGGAGGCGCTGGAGACCGCGCTGCTCGCGGCCGACGTGGGCCCCACCACGACCGACCGGCTGATCGAGGAGGCGAAGGCGCTCATGCGCACGGACCGCGCGCTCGACCTGCGCGGCGCGCTCGAACAGGCCGCGACGCGGCTGCTCTCGGGCCCGCGGGGCGTGTTCGAGCCCGCCGGCGAGAAACCCTGGGTGGCGCTGCTCGTGGGTGTGAATGGCGTGGGCAAGACCACGTTCGCGGGCAAGCTGGCCGCGCACCACGCCCGTGCGGGCCGGCGCACGCTGCTCGTGGCCGCCGACACGTTCCGCGCCGCGGCCGCGGAACAGCTCGACGAGTGGGCGGCGCGCGCCGGGGTCGAGAT
>JAHFBW010000020.1 GCA_023249845.1 Candidatus Eiseniibacteriota bacterium | reverse complement strand
GGTGGTGAACCGCCACTTCGGCTGGTTGCCGCGCGCGCGGCTCACGCACGCCAACGGGGCGCTCACCGTGGGCGGCGAGCTGCGCTTCCACGACGGCCGGCACCAGGGCAGCGTGCTGGCCGGCGATCCGCTGCCGCCCGGCACGCCGGACCCGTCGCGCTACTACGACTATCACCCGCGCACGCTCGCCGTGGGCCTCTATGCCCGTGAGGAGTGGGACTTGTCTCCGCGGCTGCGCGCCACCGCCGACCTGGCGTGGCGGCACGCCGATTACGCCATGCGCGGTGACCGCTTCGACGGCATCCGCTTCGACCAGCGCTACGACTTCGGTCTGCCGCGGCTGGCACTCGCCTGGTCGCCCAGCGTGCGCGCGCAACTGTTCGCGTCGTACGCCTACGCCAGCCGCGAGCCGGCGTTTCGCGACCTGTACGACGCCGAGGGCGTGGGCTCGGTGCCGCTCTACCGCCGCGTCGACGTGGCTGCCGGCATCTACGAAGACCCGCTCATCCGCCCCGAGCACGTGCACGACCTGGAGCTCGGCGGGTCGTGGATGGCGCAGGACGTGACACTTTCGGCGAACCTCTACCGCATGGATTTCCGCGATGAGCTCGTATACGCGGGACAGTTCGACACCGACCTCGGCTACCCCATCCTCGGCAATGCCGCGCGATCCGTGCACCAAGGTGTCGAGCTGGCGGCCCGGGGAGCACGCCGGCTCGCTTCCGGCATCGAGTTGGGGTTCGACGGCAACGTCACGCTCTCGGACAACCACTTCGTGGAGTTCCGCGAGCGCTATGGCCCGCTGCCCGCGGACCAGATCGTCTACGACGACAAGCCACTGGGCTTCTTCCCGGCGACCATGGCGAACGCGGCCGCGCGCGTGTCGTGGCACGCAGTGGGTGTGCGGCTCGAGGCGCAGCACGCGGGCCGGGTGTACGTGGACAACACCGGCACGGAGGCGAACAGCGTGACGCCGCACACGGTGTGGAACGCGGCGCTCTCGGCCACCCACCGATCCCTCGGGACGCAGGTCACGGCGACGCTCCGCGCGTTGAACCTCACGGACCTGCGCTACGCGACGACGGGGTACATGGACTACGACCGCCTCGGGGCGCTCGTGCCGCATCTCATGCCCGCCGCGACGCGGGCTTGGATCGCGGAGGTGCGCGCCGACTGGTAACAGGCGCTGCCTGAACACTCCGCGTGTGCGGACTGTTCGGACCAGGCTTATGCCCGACCCTTGCCGCCCCCGAACACGATCTTCAAGCCCACCGCGATCAGCGCCAGCGGCCACAAGCGCCAGACGCTGTCGATCTGGAGGTAGCCCAGGTTCGAAAGCAGGAGCGCGGTGCCGACGGTGATGAGCACGACCGGCAGGAACGTGCCGCTCTGGCGCTCGATCAGGTGGAGCACACCCGCGATGATGAGCAGCGCCGGCCACCACTGCGCGAACGTCTGCCCGAATGAGACGACACCCATCTGGTCGGCGAGGAACAGTCCGCCGAACACGATGAGCAGGATGCCGGAGAACGGGATCCGTGGTCCTGACGCCATTCAGGTCCTCCCGGTGGGAACGAAGCGGCCCCGGGCGTTCGTCCGCCCGGGGCCGGCACTATACGATGCGCGAACGCGTCACTTCACTTCGATCGTCACCTTCACGACGTTCAAGGGCTCGACGGGCGGGCCGTCACCAGGATTGCCCGCGGCCTCGAGCGCCTTCACCGTGTCCAAGCCTTCCACGACCTGGCCGAAGATGGAGTAGTTGCCATCGAGGCTCGGATAGGCGCGGAACATGACGAAGAACTGGCTTCCGTCCGTGCCCGGTCCGGCGTTCGCGGTGGACAGCACGCCAGCCGCGTCGTGCCGGACCTTGGGGCTGAACTCGCCGCCGAACTGATAGCCGGGGCCGCCGCGGCCGTTGCCGAGCGGGTCACCGCCCTGCGCCATGAAGCCCTTGATGACGCGGTGGAACTTGGTGCCGTCGAAGAAGCCCATGCGCGCGAGGTAGATGAAGTTCGTCACGTGCATCGGCGCCACGTCGGGCTTGAACTTGATCAGCATCTCGCCCTTGTTCGTCACCATGCGAGCGAAATAGGACTTCGTGGGGTCGAACTTCGCGACCACGGGCAGCGCGAGCTTGGTCTTCCACGCCGGGTCCTTCTTGTTCACGGCGAGCTTCGCGATCTGCGCGTCGATTCCCTTGACCACGGCGTCCACGCCCGCGGGCGCGGGCTTTGCCTGCGCGACCTTCGCCGGCGCGGCCTTCGTTTCGGTCGGCGGGGCCGGCGTGGCGGGTTTCGCGACCTCGGTCGAGTCCCCGGCACGTGCGGTGGTGGCGGCCAGCAACGCACAGGCGCAGGCGAGTTTCACGACGGACGGGACACGGAGACGCATTCTTGCTTCCTCCTCGACATGGGATGCTGGGGGTTCGGGGATGGCCACGCCGTGGGGCGTGAACCTTTCCATGATGACCTCGCCCGGGACGGGCGGTGTCAGGTAACGCTCAACTGAGGGGTGTGACGCAACGCCGGCGCCGGTCAGCTGGTCGGGCCACCGAACAATGCGCGCCACCAGCGCCCGAGCGGGCTCCCGGCGGCTGCCGCCGGCTGCTGGAAGCGCAGCATGGCCACCGTGATGTTGTCCGGCCCGCCGCGTTCGTTGGCGAGCTCGATGAGGTCGTTACAGGCGCCCTCCAACGATTCGCCCATCGCAAATCCAGCGATCTCGTCATCGCTCACCTGGCCGTGCAGGCCGTCCGAACAGAGCACGAGCGTGTCCCCGGCACGCAGCGGTTCATCCACGTCCACCAGGTCCACGTCGATCTCGGGGCCCACGCCGACGCTGCGCGTGACCACGTTCCGGCGTGGGTCGTGTCGCGCCTCCTCGGCGGTCAACTGGTTGCGCGCGACGAGTTGCGCCACCAGGGAGTGATCGGTCGTGAGCTGCAGGGCGCGGTGCCCGCGCACGAGGTACGCGCGCGAATCACCCACGTGCGCCACGAGAACGTGGTCACCTTTCAAGGCCAGCACCGTGCAGGTCGTGCCCATGCCGTTCAGGTCGGGTCGCGTGCGCGAGAGTTCCCAGATCTCGTCGTTCGCCACCTCGACCGCGTGCGCGAGCGCCTGTGCCGGGTCTGTGGGAGCCGCGGCCGCGAACTCGCGCGCCACGGTGTCCACCGCCATGCGGCTCGCCACTTCGCCCGCGTTCGATCCGCCCATGCCGTCGCACACGATGACGAGCGTGTCGGCCGCCCGCGGTCCGTCCCCGGGCGGGGCGTTCCACAGCATGAAGCTGTCCTCGTTGCCAGTGCGCCGGCGTCCCACGTCGGTCGCGGCGGCCGTCGAGGTGAGCGTCTGGAGTGTGTTCAGGTCGGGCCCCTTGAGTCCCTGGCGGACGGTTCACGTCGGCCCCGGAGGGCGCGAGCATCGGAGCCCCCCCGGCCGGCGTCGGGGCTGGAGGCTCGGAACGCGGCATTGTGCCGACGCACAAGGACACAATCAAGAGGCCGCCTCGAACCTCGACGGAGTCGCTGCGAATAGTCCCGTCTCCGACGCGCGGACATGAAGGCGAACCTGATCCACTCCCCAGCCAGCAACCTGTTGCCAGTGTGCGTTCCGGCCGGCGGGGTCGACGGCCCGATCGGGCGGCGGAGGGGGATCGGGTCCGCCTGCCTGTCGGACCCGGGACCCCGGGACGAATAACTGACCCGCGAGTCATTCAGGACATCGGTGGCACCGTCATGGAACCCAAGACCATGCAAAAACTTGGGTTCGACAGAGGCCTGCGCCTCACACCGAGCGGTGCACGAACCCGCGCGCTCCGTTACCCTGCTCGGTCTTCGCCCGACCTCGAGGCAGGCGGGTGACCCACCAACCCTCGCGCGGGAGACCCCCATGAAGAGCAGCGCATCCGCCGTCTGGGAAGGCGGCTTGAAGGACGGCAAGGGCCGTGTCAGCGGCGCCTCCGGCGTGTTCACCAACGCGCTCTACACGTTCGCCAAGCGATTCGAGGGCGAGGGTAGCGGCACCACGCCCGAGGAACTGATCGCGGCGGCACATTCGAGCTGCTTCGCCATGGCCACGTCGGGTGAGTTGGGTCGTGCGGGGTTCACCCCGACGCGGCTATCCGTCAAGGCCACGGTGACGATGGAGAAAGTGGACGGGAAGCCCACCGTGAGTGGGTCGGCGCTCGAGCTCGAGGCCGTGATCCCCGGCATCGACGACGCGAAGTTCCAGGAACTCGCCGAGACCGCAAAGGCCGGCTGCCCGATCTCGCGGCTCCTCAAGACCAACATCACGCTCTCGGCGAAGCTCGTCGGCTGAGCGTTTCGCGCGCGCGCGCTTTGGCGGGCTTGGAGCCCGCCTTCGCGCGACGTGCGAGCCGCGCGCCGAGTGCGGTCAAGCCGATCGAACGCCCCGCGGCGGCGACCCAGCGGTGCCGTGCTCCCGCGCGTGGCGCGGGCTCGCGAAGCTTGCCCTCCCACACCTCCACCGTGATGTCATGATGGGTGATCGTGTGGCGATCGCGCGCTCCGGAGTCCACGAGTCGCGCGCGAACACCGAGCGGCTTGAGTCTCTCGGCGAGCGCCGCACCGGCGTCCTCGCCGCGTTCGAGTTCGACGCCGGGCGGCTCCCAGAGTCCGTTCAAGTGCGCGCCCTCGCGCTTCACCACGAGCAGTCGACCGCGATGCCGCACGCAGGCCACCGCGCGGCGCACACGCATCGGAGATCGTCTCGCCACGACGGGCGGCAGCGAGTCCTGCACGCCGAGTGCGCGCGCGCGGCAGTGCGTTCGTAACGGACAGATCTCGCAGCGCGGAGCGCGCGGCGTGCACACAAGCGCGCCAAGCTCCATGAGCGCCTGGTTCCACTCCCCGGGTCCGCCGCTCCCGCCGGGCCCGCCCCGGGCGCGTGGCAACAACCCCTCCGCCAGCGCCCATAGTTGCCGGGCGTCCACCGGCCGTTTCACCGCCAGCGGCTGCGCCATGAGCCGCGCCAGTACGCGTGCCACGTTCCCATCAAGCACCGGCCACGGAAGTCCGAAACCCATGGAAAGCACCGCGCCGAGCGTATAGCGGCCCACGCCGGGCAGCGCCGCGAACGCGCGGGGATCGGAGGGCACGCGACCGCCATGCTCACGCACCACGATGCCCGCCGCTTCGTGCAGATGCCGCGCCCGTTGGTAGTAGCCGAGCCCCGACCACAGCGCGAGCACCCCGCCACGGTCCGCGCGAGCGAGTGCCTCCACGTCGGGGAACCGCGCAACGAAGCGCTCGTAGTAAGGCGTGGCGGTGGCGACCTGCGTCTGCTGCAGCATCACTTCCGACACCCAGATGCGGTACGGGTCGGACGTCTCGCGCCACGGCATGCTTCGCCGGTTCCGGCGGTACCATGCGAGCAGCGAGCGCCGGACCCCGGCTGCGTCACGCACCTTGCCCCTCGAACGTAAGACCGGTGACCCCGCCATGTCCGACCCCGCGCTGATCCGCCAACACTTCCACGAGATGATCCAGCGACCCGAGCCCGAGATCGACCTCGCGCGCGCGGCGCTGCTGGTGGCCGCCGAGAACGATCCGAACCTCGACGTGGACACCGAGATGGCGCGCCTCGAGACCTGGGCGCGCGAACTCGAACACCGCATCGAACCCGGCTGGAACAATCTCCAGCGCCTGGCCCGGCTCCGCACGTTCATGTACGAGCACCTGGGATTCAAGGGCGACGTGCGCGGATACTACAGTCCCGCCAATTCGATGCTCCACTCTGTCATGACGCGCCGCCTCGGCATCCCGCTCACGCTGAGCATCGTGTTCATGGAGATCGGCTGGCGGATCGGCGTGCCGTTCGAGGGCGTGGGCTTCCCCGGGCACTTCCTCGTGCGATTGGCGGGCGAGCCGGGCGACCTGCTGCTCGACCCGTACGATCACGGCGCCTCGGTGCACGAAGAGGACTGCCGGAGGATGATCGAGCTCACGACCGGCGGCACGGTGCCCTATGACCCGAGCATGATCCGCTCGCTCGGCAAGCGCGATATGATCGCGCGGCTGCTCTTTAACCTGAAGGTGGCGTGTCTCAAGGCCGGGGACGATGTGGGCGCGCTTTCCGCCGTGGAGCGGCTTCTGCTGCTCCACCCGGATGAGCCGCCCGAGCTGCGCGACCGCGGGTTGCTGCTCTATCGCATGGACCGCTATCGCGAGGCGCGCGTGTCGCTGGCCTCCTACCTGCGCGCGCGGCCCGACGCGCTCGACCGCGAAGTTGTTGAGCGCCACCTGGCCGCGCTGCAAATGATGCTCGCGGCGCCGCCGGCCAAGCAGGAGTAGCGAAGCCGGCGAACGGATGCGGCGCGGCCGGGTCAGTGCAGCGAGAACTTGATCGGCGTCGCCACCCACACGGCGACCGGAACCTGCCCGTTCATCGCCGGCTTGAATCGCCACTTCCGTACGGCTTCGGCCGCCGCCGTGTCGAGCTCCGGGATGGATCTCACGATCCGGGTCTCGGCCACTGATCCATCGGCCAGCACCAGCGCCTGCACCATCACCGTGCCGCTGACGCCGCGTTCACGTGCAGCATCGGGGTACACGGGCGCCGCGCGTTCGATCGCCACGGGAAGTTCGGTCACATAGACGTAGTCCCCGAACTTGGGCAGGTTGAGCATCTTTCGGCGCAGGGACTGCTCAGCTGACGTGTCGCCGGGCACCGGGAATGGGGCGATGGTGGTGCTGCCCCCCGCGGGCTGGGGCGGCGGCACGATCGTCGCATCGGGTGCTCTGCCTCGCGCGGGGCTTTCCGGCGGTGGCGCTTCGCTGCGCGCACGCTGGGCGCACGAGGCGGCGGTCCAAAGTCCCAAGACCGCGAGACACGCTCCGAAGCGCGACGCGGTGCTCATGCTCGCCCTCCCTTCGGGTGTGGCGGCTTCAGCGCGGCTTGAACTCGGCCGCGTCTTTCAGGTTCGGCGTCTTCATCTGCGCGCCCGTCCACGCGCACTGCATCACGACGCCGCAGCGCGGGCACGCGAACTCGGCCGCGGCGCCCTCGTCCGCGGAGGGCATCCAACGGTCCATCTTGGTGTTGCATCCCGGCGTGTAGCACAGGTAGACACACAGCGGCATCGTGGGGTTCCTCGGGAGGAATGCAGCACGGCGGCGCCGTCCATTCTGCGGCCGACTCCGGCGCTGGCGGATCATACCGTAGGACAGGGCCGCCGTGCCGCGAGTTGGAACTCGCCGGGCTCATGAGTCGGGCGGGCTAGAGGTCCAGCAGCCGCCGCGTCTCCTGGTACGTGCGCAGCGCGGCCGCATCGAAGCAGGCACAAGTGACCGTCCGTACTTTCTGGGCCTTCTCGAGCGACGCGCCGATCTCGCGCAGCGCGATGGTCGTGGCGCGCGGCAACGGGAAGCTGAACGTGCCGGTGCTGATGGCCGGGAACGCGACGCTCTCGAACTCGTGGCGCTCGGCGAGCGCCATCGCGGCCCGGTAGCACGACGCGAGCAACCGGTCCTCGTCCTGGGTGCCGTTCATCCACACCGGCCCGACGGCGTGAATGACCCACCGCGCCTTGAGCTTGAACCCGTGCGTGAGCCGGGCCTCGCCGGTCGGACAGGGCCCGACCTCGCGACACTCCTCGACGAGCTCCTGTCCGGCCGCGCGATGGATCGCACCGCAGACGCCGCCGCCTGGCATGAGCGCGACGTTGGCCGCGTTCACGATGGCATCCACGTCGAGTGTGGTGATGTCGGCCTGCAGGATGTGGAGACGGTCGCCGAGCGACACGGGTTGCTCCGGTGGCGGGTGGCGCGGAAGGACGAGTGCGCGGCACCGTAGGCTGCAGGTTCGGGCGACGTCAACCAGGTCAGTACTGTGTTGCCCCGACCGATCGAGCGCGCCGGCGGCCTCGCCCCGCACCGCTCGGCGCGCCGAGGGGCATTGCCCTCGAACGTGGCCACGGCCTACAGTTGTGGTGTTCTCCCGGCCGCACCGGCCCCTTCTCGAGCCCCGAGTCCCGCATGATCCTACGCGCCCCGCTCATCGACACCCACGGACGCACCGTCCGCGACCTGCGCCTGTCCATCACGGACCGATGCAACCTGCGATGTGTCTACTGCATGCCCGCCGAGGGCATGCCGTGGCTGCCCAAGCAGGACCTGCTCACGTTCGAGGAGCTGGCGAGGTTCGCGCGCGTCTGTCTCGAGTGCGGTGTTCATAGTGTAAGGCTCACGGGCGGCGAACCCACGGTGCGGGCCGATCTGCACGTGCTCGTGCGCATGCTCCACGAACTGGCGCCGGGGCTCGACCTGTCCCTCACCACGAATGGCCTGAAGCTCGTCGAGATGTCGCCGGCGCTCAAGGCCGCGGGCCTGACGCGTGTAAACGTCTCGGTCGACACGTTGAGTCGCGAACGTTTCCACCAGCTCGCGCGCCGTGATCGCCTGGCCGAGGTGCTTGCCGGCCTCGAGGCGGCGCGGGCCGCCGGTTTCTCGCCCATCAAGGTGAACGCCGTGCTGATGCGCGGCGTGAACGACGACGAGGTGGTGGCGTTGGCGGGCTGGGCGCGTGACGAGGGCTACGAACTGCGCTTCATCGAGTGGATGCCGCTCGACTTCCAGCACTCGTGGGAGCGCTCACGGCTCGTGCCAGCGGCGGAGATCTTGGAGCAGCTCGAGCATGCGTTCCTATTGGAGCCCGAGGAC
The DNA here is from genome assembly GCA_023249845.1 of Candidatus Eiseniibacteriota bacterium. Taxonomy (GTDB): domain Bacteria; phylum Eisenbacteria; class RBG-16-71-46; order RBG-16-71-46; family RBG-16-71-46; genus JAIOPA01. The sequence goes on along the minus strand of JAHFBW010000020.1, from coordinate 16,405 downwards.
GGCGACGACCCGAGCGCGCCGGCGCGCACATTCCGCTATCGCGACGGCCGCGGCCGGGTCGGCGTGATCGCGTCCGTGACGCGGCCGTTCTGCGGCACCTGCGACCGCATCCGGCTCACAGCCGACGGCCAGGTGCGCACGTGCCTGTTCGCGAATCGCGAGTACGACTTCCGCCGTGTCCTGCGCGAGGGCGGAACTGACGACGAGATCGAGGCGCTGCTGCGCGCGGCCGTGCTCCGCAAGCTCCCCGGCCACCTGATCTCGCAGCCGGGCTTCGTTCAGCCCGCGCGCGGCATGAGCGCGATCGGCGGCTAGGCTGTGTCTGAGAACCCCCTGCGTGCAGAGTTCTCGGACAGAGGCTGGTCCGAACTAGCTGGGATTATTCATGGGCAGCCGGCCCTCGCAGGCCACGGGCTCATGAATAATCCCGGCTAGCGTCTACCCGCGACGACCTCGGCGTGCTCGGTGTCATAGACCCTCTCGAGCAACTCCGAGAGCTGACGGGCGTCGTCGGCGCTCATCCGCGCGGCGAGTAGCCGGTTGACGTGCTGCACCTTCGGGTGCAGCTGATCGAGCAGCGCGCGGCCCTTGGTCGTGATGCGCGCGAGGGACTGGCGGTGGTCGTGGTCGCCCTTCGCGCGTTCGACGAGCCCCATGCGCACGAGACGGTCCAGCATGCGCGTCAGGTCCGGGGCGCGTCGCACCATGCGACGGGCGATCTCGCCGCGCGGGTACGCTCCCGGATAGGTCCCGTTCAGGATGCGAAGCACGTTGTACTGCGGCTGCGTGAGACCCGTTCCCTGGAAGGCGACGTCGATCATGGCTTCGACGGCGGCATTCGCGAGCAGCAGTCCAAGCAGCGCTTCGTGGTGCGGCCCCTCGAACTTCGTCTGGAGGAGCCGGCGACCCAGCATCTCTCCCATGCCGCGATGATGCGCTTCTGAGTTGGACCATTCAATAGGAAGCGTGTGGGGCCAGATGAGAACCTTTTGCCAGCAGCGGGGTGCTGTGCTACCCTCCGGGCGGGAGCCTACCCTGCTGCTCAGCGAAGGCCGAGCGCCCGGCGCAGTCTCGTCACCTGACGCCGGTGGCGCTCCTCGTGCCAGGCGACCCAGCCGAACATATCGGGTATCGAGAACGCCCCGAAGAAGGGGTGCCGCAGCCAGGTACGCGACAGCTCGCGGCCGCGGACGCTCTCGAGGAACGCGACAGATTCTGCCCGCGTCGCGGCGAGCCGTTCGAGCATCTGGGCCCTTGGGAGGGGCTCCGGTCCGTCCTTCGCCGGGTCGGCGCCAGGTACCGTCCGGATGCGCACGAGGTCCGCGAGCCCGAGCTCGAGCGGCAACTTCCGCAGCCAGTCGAACGGCCCCGGCCGCACCGGGCTGCCCTTCTCGAGGACCACGCGAGCACCGCGAGCGATGCGCGATTCCACGCGCACCAAGTGCTCGGCGACATGGCCGGCGCTCCAGGATCCGCGAGGTGGCACGCGTGCGAAGCGCTCGTCGTCGAATCCCTCGAGCTCCGCGAGCAGGCGCCGTCTCACGGATGTGAGCTCGGTGACCGCCTGGTCCGGCGTCACGCCGTCAGGCCGATCGGGCGGTGGCGGTCGATACGCTGGGCCGCTCACCCAGGAACATCACCTCTTCCTCGAGCTCCACACCGAACTTCGCGCGCACGCGAGCCTTCATGATCTCCGCGAGTGCCAGCACGTCGTGCGCCGTGGCACGTCCCGCGTTGACGAGGATGTTCGCATGCTTCGCGAACACCATGGCGTCGCCCACGCGAAGGCCGCGGCACTCGCAGGCGTCGAGCAGCACGCCGGCGGGGACGCGGCGCGTTCCGGGCGAGAACGGCAGCCCCGGCGCCTCGAAGCCGGACGGGAGATTCTTGAAGTACGAGCCCGCCGTGGGCTCGATCCGCCACTGCGGGTGCTTCACGCGGCGGATCTCCAACTTCTCCTCGATCTCCGCGGTGATCAGCGCCGGGTCGCCGCGCTCGAGTCGCAGCACACACGACAGGAGTGCCCGCGGTTCGCGTTTGAGCCGCGAGTCACGGTAGCCGAACTCGAACCACGACGCCGCAAGCGTCTCGACGCGCAGGCCGTCTGGCGTGCACACCGTGCACTCGACGGTCCGGGAGCCGATGTCCTGCCCGTAGCAGCCGGCGTTACCGTAGATCGCGCCGCCCACCGAACCGGGGATTCCTGCGGCGTAGGCCAGGCCAGCCAGCGCCTGGTCGCAGCATCGCTCGATGAAGCCCAGGTAGTCCGCGCCGCAGCCCACCTGCACGGTGGCGCCATCGAACGCCACGTCCTCGATGGCGTTCTTGACAACGAGGCCGCGGAAGCCTTCGTCCGACACGAGCAGGTTGCTGCCTCCGCCCAGCAGGAAGCTCGGCAACTCCAGATCGTGCGCCGCACGCAGGGCGGCCACCAACTGATCCTGGCTTCTCGCGGCCACGAACCAGTCCGCCGGGCCGCCCACGCGAAACGTGGTGTGGTGGCGCAGCGGCTCCTGCGCGCGCAGGCCCTCGCCGATGGCCGCGCGCAGCCGGTCCCCGATCCCTGGTGTACGGAATCCCATGCGTCCAGATTGCCCGTGACGTTCACCACGGTCAAACGAGCGGCGGCCGACTGCTCCATCTCACTCAAGGAACGTTCGTGCGAGGATCATGCGAATCGCTCCGGGGCGCTGCGCATCCTGTAAGCTGTCGCGCATCGACGAGTGACGCGGTCCTGCTCAGGAGGGTACGCATGACGGTGGAGATCCTTTACTGCGGGCAGTGAGGCTACCTGCCCCGGGCCTCCGGTCTGGCGGCCGAGATCAAGAAGATGCGTGGACTGGACGCGACGCTGACGCCTGGCAGCGGCGGCGTGTTCGAAGTGACGGTGAACGGCCAGCTCGTGTTCTCGAAGAAGCAGGAAGGCCGGTTCCCGGACACCGAGGAGGTGCTCGCCCACCTGCCGGCATGACGCCCGCGGTCGCGACGCCAGGTCAGACGCTGGGACGCTCGAGACGAAGCGCGAAACGCCGTTCGTCGAGCTTCTCGAACACGATCGTGTCGCCGGGCTCCAGCCCGTGGTCGCGGCACCATTTCATCATGCCGGGGCCTTTCGGCGAGCGCGGCCGGAACACCCAGGTGCCGAACTGGATGTCGGTCTCGAACGACCAGCCGAGGTCGGTCTCGATCGCGACCGTCCTCACCTCGTAGGGCCGCGGTGCGTCGGCCGGCCCACGTGGGCCCACGGCGTCGCGCGGAAAGAACTCGAGGATGTCCCACAGCGGCACGTTCCGCTGCGTGAACGTCCACACGTCCTCGGGACTTCGAACGGGGATCCGGACGGTGGAGCTCATCGCGGTCCGCTCGCGGCCGTTCGCGGGCGTCCCGAGCGCTGCGTTCGGCTCACGGCCGCGGCGGCGCCTCGTCACTCACGCCACCCAGCTCGCGCTTCAGGAACTCGAGCGCGCGCATGTAGTACTGGCGCACCTGTTCGGGTGCGGACACCACGTGCGTCTGCCCCGGAAGCGGCAGGAATTCGTACTTCCGGCCCGCCCGGTTCAACGCCGCGCACAGCTTGAGGCTGTTCACGAAGTAGACGTTGTCGTCGGCAGTCCCGTGCACGATGAGCAGTGGTCGCGACAGCTCGCCAGCCTTGAGCAGAACCGAGCTGCGCGTGTAGGCCGCCGAGTCGGCGGGCGGTACGCCCAGGTAGCGCTCGGTGTAGAACGTGTCGTAGTCGTGCCAATCCACGACCGGCGCGCCCGCGACCGCAGCGCGATACACGTCGGGCGCCCACTCCACGGCCTGCGCCGCGTAGTAGCCGCCGAACGACCAGCCCAGCGCCCCGACGCGGGCCCCATCCATCTCGATGTGCCTCGCGCACAGCTCGGCGATCGCCGTGCGATGGTCGGCCAAGGCCGGGCCGATCAAGTCGCCACGGATGGCGCGTTCGAACGAGCGGCCACGGCCGGGCGTGCCGCGGCCGTCCACCGTGACCACGATGAATCCCTGGTCGGCGAGCCATTGCTCGAGCAGGTACTGCCGGCCCGCGCGCACCACGCGCTGGGAGTGCGGACCCGCGTACGCCCAGTCGACCACGGGGTAACGCCGTCCCGCCTGGAAGTCACGCGGGCGTACGATGAACGCGCGCAGCGAGTCGTGGCCCACGCGCGTCCACTCCACGTTCGGTTCCACGCCAGGGGCCTCCGCCACCGAGCGTAGCTCGCCCAGCTTGCGCTCGCTGGCGTCCTCGACGATCCAGCGCGGCGCACCCTGCTCCGGCCTGAGGCTTCGCACGCGCGATGCCGCGTTGTTCGAGAACACACCTGCCTCGACGCCGCGCTCCTGGCCCAGGCGGCGCGCCTTCCCCGGCTTCTTCAAGTCCACCGCCCAAACGTGCGTCTCGGTTGGCTCGTCACTCGCGCTCACGTAGGCGACGCGGCGCGTCTCGTCCACCGCGAGCAACTCGTGGACTCGCAACCCCGCGGGCGTGAGCCGGCGGCTCGTGGCGTCGGCCAGTTGTAGATCGAGCTGCGGACCGGTGTCGTCTCGCTCGGTGATCCACAGGAAACTCTTTCCGTCGGCGAGCCAACGCGGCGTGCCCTGGTAGAGGTTGATCCACGCGGCATCGCGCTCGCCCAGCACGGGCGCGGTGCGGCCGGTGGCGGGGTCCACGCTCAGAAGTGAAGTCTGCTGCTGCCGGCGGTCCATGACCTGGATCGTGAGCGGACCCGTCTCGAGCCAGTGCACACGACAGAGGTAGGGCCACGCGTCGTGATCCCAATCCACCCACACAGGCGCGCCGCCTGAGGCCGGGAACACGGCGAGGCGCACGTCCGCGTTGCGTTCGCCGGGCCTCGGATAGGGGTTCACCTCGGGCGCCTTCGTCGGGTTCGAGGGGTCCACGATCTGCAACTGTTCCATGCCGGCGTGATCGGTGCGCTGCACGACGAGCCAACGCGAGTCGGGCGACCACCAGTGGCCATCGAAGCGGTCCATCTCCTCCTGAGCGACGAACTCTGGCAGGCCCCACGTCACGCCCGCACTCTCGGGACTGGCGATCACGCGCTCGGCGCCACTCGCGACGTCGAGCACGCGCATCTCGTTCGCGCGGACCAGCGCGACCGAACGGCCGTCGGGCGAAAGTCGCGCGTCCGCGGCGGGCGGCAGTCCGGCGCCGCCCAGCTCGCGCGCCTGGTAACCCGGGCGCGAGAGCAGGAACAGCCGGCCGGAGTAGGGCACCAGCACGAGCTGGCCGTCACGCGAGAGCTGGAATGCGGTCAACCCGCGCGCGGTCTGGCGCAGCCGTTCGCGCCGCGCGCGCTCCTCGGGCGTGAGCGTCTCCGCCGCACCCGCGGTGAGCCTTGGGGATGTCGCCACTTCGTGTTCGACGCCCGTCGCGACGTCCCACGCCCACAGCGACTGCGCGCGGTCGCGAGGCCCCGAACGCAGGAACAACACTTCGCGCCCGTCGTTCGGCAGGGCGATGTTCACGGGCTGACCGGAACGGAAGCCGCGCGTCAGGGTATGGCGCTCGAGGAGGTCGCCGTCGCTCGCCGCCAACGCCCGCGTGGGCCAAGCGCACGCCGCGACCGCGAGCGCGCACCCGGCCCAGCGCAGGATTTCCTTTCGTCGGATCCGGGAGGCGCCGTTCATCGCGCGTCAGCCCTGCTCTTCACCCGTGACCCGCGACACACGCGGGCGCTTGCGCTTGAGGATGGTCCCGAGTGGTGCGTAGAACTCGCCGCCCAGTCGCCCGATGGGCGCCAGCTTGGCGGCGTCCACCTTGCCCTCCGTGAGCACGTCGTCGCGCACGCGCGCCAGGATGACCTCGCCCACGACGAGGATGCTGTTCCCGAGTGCCACCTCGCGATGGAGCGTGCACTCGAGCTGAAGCGGCGACTCCGCCACGTACGGCGGCCGCACGCGCGTGCTGGGGGCCGGCGTGAGCCCGGCCGGGCCGAACTCGCTGGTGCCGCGCGGCCAGTCACCCGCCGTGCTCACCATCGCGTCCAAGAGGGGCTCGCTCACCACGTTCACCACGAACTCCTTCGTCTCGCGGATGTTGCGCAGAGTGTCCTTGGGATCGCCATCGCGATCGTTGATCGCGATGGTCACGAGCGGCGGCTCACTCGAGACGGCGTTGAAGTAGGAGAACGGCGCCAGGTTCATGCCGCCGTCGGCGCCAATGGACGAGACGAACGCGATCGGTCGTGGAACCACGGCCGAGATCAAGAACCGGTAGACATCGCTTGTGGGCAGTGCGCGCGGATCGAGGATCACGTGGTCAGTCTACGGGATTCGCTGGAGCGCAGCGGCGGCCGTGGGAGATGCATGCTCGCGTCGGCGGTCGGGCCGCGGTGGAGGATAGCCTCCACCGCGGCCCGACGGCCTCGGGAGCTGTCATCCCCCACCGCGTGCCTCACGACAGCGCGATCAGCGTGGACCTCCCGGACCGGGCCCGCCGCGCTGGCTCGCCATTGGACCGGTGCCCGGCCGCGCCACGCCGCGATGGCACGTGCCGCAGTTGACGCCCGGCTTCTCGCTCTTGATGTTCTTGATCGCCGGCAGCAGCTCCTCGTTGATCTTGCCCGTCATGAGCATCATGTCGCGCGCGATCTGTTTCGTGGGCTTGTCCTCCTCGTCCCAGTGCCCGAGCACGTGGCAGTGCTGGCAGCGCACGCCAAGCGAGCGGCCGTAGCCGAGGTTCATGCGACGCACCAGGTTCTCCACCGTGATGCCCTTCAGGATCTTGATGTTCTTGAACACGCTCTCGGCCGGCGCGTTCTCCTTGCCGGTGTACTTCAGCATCAGCTCCTTCGCGAGGCTGTCGCGCTCGGCCACGAACGAGTCCACGGGCGCGGACATCATGCCGCCCGGCGGACGCCCGCCGGGAGGTCCGCCAGGAGGTCCACCCGGAGGTCCGCCAGGAGGTCCGCCAGGAGGTCCGCCCGGAGGTCCGCCAGGAGGCTGGGCGCTCACGCTGTGAATGAAGGACAGGCTTGCGGCGATGATGAACACGACTGCGGCCAACCCCACGACGATGCGACGCATGCATCCTCCACTTGCGGCCCCATGCCGCGGACCGCGGACCTTGGACTCGAGCGGCATCCCCGCGCCACGGGGGAGCCGACGAAGGTGGCGGAAACTCCGACCAGCGCTCTCTGCGGCTCGCACGACTACCACATCGCGGGTCGACTCCGGTATCATGCCGGGCTCTTTCTGACCTTGGCCCCGCTCGCGCCGATGATCTGCGCGCGGGCGCCGGCTCGCGTCCCGCGGGCCGCGCCTCACCGGGCCCCACCCTGCCGCGAGAGTCCAACCCTCATGCTGCGAGCCGGAATCGTCGGCCTGCCCAACGTCGGCAAGTCCACGCTGTTCAACGCCGTCACCCGCACGCGCAAGGCGGAGGCGGCGAACTACCCGTTCTGCACGATCGACCCGAACGTCGGCATGGTCACCGTGCCCGACGAGCGCCTGACCGAGCTCAAGAGGATCGCCAAGACGGACATCGTCATCCCGGCGGTCATCGAGTTCGTGGACATCGCCGGGCTCGTGAAGGGCGCGAGCCAGGGCGAGGGGCTCGGCAACAAGTTCCTCACCCACATCCGCGAGGTGGACGCCATCGTGCAGGTGGTGCGCTGCTTCGAAGACGCCGACATCCACCATGTCTCGGGCTCCGTGCACCCGGTGCGCGACATCGAGGTCATCAACACCGAACTGATGCTGGCCGACCTTGAGACCGTGACGCGGCGCCGTGACCGCGTCTCGAAGGATGTGAAGCGCGGCGACAAGTCCGCGGCCGCCGAGGAAGCGGTGCTCACCAAGCTCGAGGCCGCGTTGGCGGTGGGCAGGTCCGCTCTGGTGGCCGAGCTCTCGCCCGAGGAGCGCGCCATCGCGGAAACGTTCTTCCTGCTCTCGGACAAGCGCACCATCTTCGCCTGCAACGTGCGCGAACGTGACCTCGCGACCGCGGCGGACAATCCGTACGTGCAGGAGGTGCAGAATTACGTGAACACCCACCTCGCCTGCGAAGCCGTGGTGATCAGCGCCCAGATCGAGAGCGATCTCGTGGACCTTCCCGACGCCGACGCCGCCGAGTTCCTGGAACATCTCGGCGTCAAGGAGAGCGGCATCGGCGCGCTGATCCGCGCCACCTATCACCTGCTCGGCCTGCGCACGTTCTTGACCGCGGGTGAGAAGGAAGTGCGCGCGTGGACGATCCACGCCGGCGACACCGCGCCCCAGGCCGCCGGCATCATCCACACCGACTTCGAGCGCGGCTTCATCAAAGCGGAAACGGTCGCGTACGACGATCTGCTCCGCTGCGGCTCCATCGCCGCGGCGCGCGCGGCCGGGCTCTACCGCATGGAAGGCAAGGACTACGTCGTGGCCGACGGCGACGTGATGTTGTTCAAGTTCGCGGTGTGACTTTTTCTCCGGTCCAGTGCCGCGCCAGGTTCAGCAGCACGCGTACCGACGCCTCCATGTCCTGGACCGAGATCCACTCGAGTCGCGAGTGGAACCGGTGCTGGCCGGTGAAGATGTTCGGCGTCGGAAGTCCCATCTCGGACAGGATCGAGCCGTCCGTGCCGCCGCGGATGCGGCTGTCCACGGGCGTCACGCCGGCCTCGCGGACCGCCTCGCGCGCCAGCTCGACCACCTTGGGATGGTGCGACAGCACGTCTCGCATGTTGCGGTAGCTCGCGGTCACCTCGAACGACACGCTCGAGCCGGGCCAGTCCTTCACGGTCTCCTGCGCGAGCTTCCGGAGCAGGTCCTCTTGCGCCGCCAGTTCTTTCGTCTCGAAATCTCGGATGATGAACTTGACGCTCGTGCGATCCACGGTGGCGTCCACATTGTTCGGGTGCACGAATCCCTCGCGATCGCGCGTCGTCTCGGGCGACAGCGACGTCCGCGGCAGCCGGCTCACGAAATCCGCTGCCACCTTGATCGCGTTCACCATCACTCGATGCGCGAACCCAGGATGCGTGTTGCGCCCTTGGAACGTGACGATCATCGAATCGGCGCTGAACGTCTCGGCCTCGACCGTCCCGAGCGCCGCACCGTCGAGCGTGTAGGCGCAATGCGCCGCGAAGCGTGCGACGTCGAAGTGGCGCACGCCGCGGCCGATCTCCTCATCGGGCGTGAACGAGATGCGGATCGGACCGTGCACGAGTTCCGGGCGTTTCACGAACTGCTCCACCGCCGCCATCACGACGGCCACGCCCGACTTGTCGTCTGCGCCGAGCAGCGTGGTGCCCGACGCGGTGACGATGTCCTCGCCCTTCTTGGACGCGAGGTGCGCATCCTCGCGCGGGGACAGCACCGCGCTCGGGTCGTCCGGCAGCACCAGGTCGCGGCCGTCGTAGTCGCGGTGCACGATCGGCTTCACGTTCGCGCCGCTCATCTCGGGCGAGGTGTCCACGTGGGCGAGGTAGCCGATCACCGGAGCGCGCTCGTTTCCGGGCGTGGCCGGCAGTGTCGCCATGACGATGCCGAACTCGTCGCGGGTCGCGTCGGCGAGGCCGAGCGCCTTCAACTCGGCCACGAGCTGGTCCAGGAGCACGAGCTGCTTCGCGGTGCTGGGTATGGTGGTCGAGGTGGGATCCGACGTGGTGTCCACCTGGACGTAGCGCAGGAAGCGCTCGAGGACCGAGGTTTGCTGGGTGGTGGCGGGCATGGGCTCTCCCTGGAGCGGGTGGTGAAGGCACACTGGTCCCCCCGACTCTAACGGCCCTCGCGAACCGCCGCACGCGCCGATTTCGTGCTCGAGCCCGCTGTTTTCGCGGGTATCCCGCCCAAGGCCGCGTTCGGCGGCACCGCGCATTCGGCCGTGGCTTCGCCCGTTCCCCAGCCGCTATGCTCCCGCGCGCTCGATCCCACGCCAGCCACCTCTGGAGGCCCTCCCGATGTCCACTGCCGTCGCCACGCCACCCGTAGCCGCCCGCGAAGGCACTTTCCTCGGGCATCCGAAGGGGCTGTTCGTCCTCTTCCTCACCGAGATGTGGGAGCGATTCTCGTACTACGGCATGCGCTCCCTGCTCGTGCTGTACATGTTGAACCACTTGTTCATCCAGCCCGACGTGGGCGCGCGTGTGCTCGGCTTCAACGCCGTCCGAGGCATGTTCGAGGCGCTGTTCCACACCAGCTACACGGCGCAGCCGCTGAGCTCGTGGGTGTACGGGCTCTACACCGGCTTCGTGTACTTCACGCCGTTCTTCGGCGGCCTGCTCGCCGACCGCATCCTGGGCCAGCGCCGCACCGTCGTGATCGGCGGAATTCTCATGGCGATCGGCCACTTCCTCATGGCGGTCGAGTCCCTGTTCTTCCCCGCGCTGCTGTTCTTGATCCTCGGAAACGGCTGCTTCAAGCCGAACATCAGCACGCAGGTCGGCCTGCTCTACCCGCCCGGCGACAAGCGGCGCGACAGCGCGTTCTCGATCTTCTACGTGGGCATCAATGTCGGCGCGTTCCTGGCGCCGCTCGTGTGCGGCACGCTCGGCCAGAAGGTCGGCTGGCACTACGGTTTCGCCGCAGCCGGCGTGGGCATGGTGCTCGGTCTCGTCTTCTACCTCATGAACCAGAAGCACCTGGCGCCCGATGTGCTCGCGCAGCGCAGGGCGCAGGTGTCCCCGGTGAAGGAGAAGATGACCGGCGAGGAGTGGATGCGCGTGCTCGCCATCTGCGTGGCGTGCTTCATCGTCGCGTCGTTCTGGGCCGTGTACGAGCAGCAGGGAAACACGCTCCAGGTGTGGGCCGATCAGAACACTCGTTGGAACTTCTTCGGCTGGGACATGCCGACCACGTGGTACCAGGCGTTCAACCCGTTCATGATCTTCCTGTTCACGCCTCTGCTCACGTCGTTCTGGGGCTGGCAGGCCGCGAGGAGCCAGGAACCCACGAGCCTGACGAAGATGGCCATGGGCTGCGTGCTGCTCGGGCTGGGCTTCATCATCATGATCGCGGCCGCGCAGGGCCTGCCCTCCGCCGACGCCAAGCGCAGCATCTTGTGGCTCGTGAGCAGTACGGCGATCTACACGTTCGGCGAGCTCTACCTGTCGCCGATCGGCCTGTCGTTCGTCACAAAGGTGGCGCCGGCGCGCATCGTTTCGATGATGATGGGCGTGTGGTTCCTCGCCAACTTCATCGGCAACTACATGACCGGCTACCTCGGCACGTTCTACGAGAAGATGCCGAAGGCGCAGTTCTTCCAGCTCATGACCGCGATCGCCGTGATCGCCGGCGTGGTGCTGTTCATCATCGGCCGCCCGCTCGACAAGGTCGTCTCGAAGCACGACAAGCACGAGGCGTACTGAGCGAATGGCTGTTCCGGTCCCAGAAGATCGGCGCCGTCACGAGCAGCCTTGCGACGGCGCCGATCGCTCGGCGACAGCCTCTAGCGGGGACTATTCATGAGCTGCGTCGCGAGAATACGCCCAGGCCGCGCCAGACAAGAAGCAGAGCCCGGTCGCGACGCAGTCGTGTCTGGACGACACGTCGAGGAGCGACCGCGCTCCGCGACGCCGGAGGGTGCGGTCTGGGCGTGTTCGCAGCAGCAGCTCATGAATAGTCCCCGCTAGATCAAGCTCGTGTCGCGCCTCGGCGTATGCGCGCGGATCACGAACGCGATCGGCCACCCGACGCAGGTGATGTGGATGAGCAGGCCCTTGATGAGGTTCTGGGCGGTGACCGGCAGGTGGCGGTGGATCGCGGACAACGGGATCACCACTTCCTGCATGAAGAAGTAGACGAACACGCCGAACAACGCGCCGAAGATCCACGGCTGGCGCGTGAGCAGCTTCACGCGGCGGCTCAGCAGCCAGTAGATCGCGGCCCACGTCGTCGCGATGAAGAAGTGCGACACGAGCCCGAGCGCTGCCGACCACCAGCCATAGTGGGTCGTCGCCTTGCCGAGCCAGCCGGAGGCGATGCCCTGCAGCATGCGCATCGGAGTGCGGCCCGCGAGCCCGGCCTGGACGCTCGCGGCCGTGATGTCAATCGCACCGGCGAGCGCGCCGGCGTTCAGGATCGCGGGCGCCACACGGGGTCTCGCCGCGTCATGCATGGCGTTCGCTGCTACCCCTTCGGCCCGGACAACAGTTTCTCCCGGCCCACCATCCACAATAGCAGCACGATGCACGCGAACGGGATCAGCGCGAGCAGGTTCGCCGAATCGCCGGCGAAGAACGGATTGTTCGCGGCGGCCCACGTGGCGATCGTGTTGTCGAAGTCGGTGAGCACGCCCGCCAGGAACGCGATCAGGATGCCGGCGATCGCGCCGCCCGCGATGTAGCCCGACGCCATCAACACGCCGGGGCTCTTGTCGCCCTCGGCGACGAGCTGGTCCTCGCTCAGGTTTCGGTGCGCGAGCTCCCTGCGCCTCGCGCGGTCCACGAGCCAGCGCACGAGCCCACCGACGAAGATGGGGGACGACGACGAGATGGGCAGGTAGACGCCCACCGCGAACGCCAGCGACGGAATGCCCACCAACTCCAACATCACGGAGATCATGACGCCGAACAGCACCAACCCCCACGGCAGCTTGCGGTCCAGGATGCCGCGGATGATGTAGCTCATGAGCGTGGCCTTCGGCGCGTCGAACTTCTTCACCGAGGAGCCGTCCGGGCGTTTCGAGTGAACACCGTTGATGCCGGGGTCCACGAACCAGACCGCATCGCCGTTCGCGTCCACCAGGTACTTGCCGGATGGCGCGCCTTCGGCACCGATCTTGTGGTAGGCGCGGTACTCGTGGCCGTCGTCACGCGCCTGCGCGCCGCGAACGCGTTCCGCCGTCGCGTTCGCCAGCGCCGAGGGGTCGACGTGCAACCCCGCCGGCGCCACCTCGCGCGCGGGCAGGTAGACGGTGGCGGTGTCATTCAACTGCAGCAGGATGGGACCGAGGAGCACGGCCGAGAGCAGCGAGCCGATGAGGATGCTCACCTGCTGGTGGCGAGGCGTCGCGCCCAGCAGGAATCCCGTCTTGAGATCTTGCGAAGTCGTGCCGCCGTTTGACGCCGCGATGCACACGATTCCGCCCACCGAGAGCGCGGTCACGTACCACGACGCGCCCACCCAGCCGATCATGAGGAAGATGAGGCACGTGAGCAGCAGCGTGGCCACGGTCATGCCCGAGATGGGGTTCGAGGATGACCCGATCTCTCCGGTCAGCCGGCTCGACACGGTCACGAACAGGAACCCGAACACCACAATGAGCAGCGCTCCCAACAGGTTCATGTGCAGCGTCGGCGACAGCAGGATGGCGAGCACGAGCAGCGTCAGGCCCCCGAACACGAAGCGCGCATCGAGGTCGCGATCCGTGCGCAGCGTGCTCGCCACCGCGCCGTTGCGCGCGTCGCGCAGGCCCTGCGTGAGTCCGCGCACGATGAGTGGCAGCGAACGCACCAGGTTGATGATGCCCGCGGCGGCCACGGCGCCGGCGCCGATGTAGAGCACGTACGCGCCGCGGATGTCGCTCGGCCCCATCTCGGAGATGGGAATCGTGCCCGGCGGAACCGCCGAGGCCATGCCCTGGCCAAAGAACTTAATCATTGGGATCAGCACGAGATAGGCGAGCACGCCGCCGCCGATCATGAGCCCTGCCACGTTGGGCCCGATGATGTAGCCCACGCCCAGGAGTTCGGGCGAGATCTCGGCCGCCACCGAGCCCGCCGTGAACGGCGCCTTGAACACGCGCTCGGGCGTGTCCTTCCACAGCCGGAACGCCGACATCGCGGTCTTGTACGCGAGCCCCAGCCCGAAGCCGGTGAAGATCGTGCGCGCCGACACGCCTGTCGTCCCCATCGCGGCTGCCTCGGCCTTGGCTTCGGCCGAAGACGCGGCGAGCGAATCGCCGGAGGCGCCGGCCTGGAGCACTTCGGCGCACGCGGTCCCCTCCGGGTACTTGAGCTTCCCGTGCTGCGCGACGATGAGCGCTCGACGGAGCCGGATCATCATGAGGATGCCGAGCAGCGCGCCCAGCACCGAGACGAGCGCCACGCGCATCAGCTCCAGGTCGAAGCCCAGGATCATGATGGCGGGCATGGTCACGCCCACGCCGAACGCGATGGACTCGCCCGCCGAGCCCGCGGTCTGCGCGATGTTGTTCTCGAGGATGCTCGCATCCTTGGCGCCGAAGATGCGAAACACCTTGAACAGCGTCATCGAGATGACCGCCACCGGGATGGACGCGCTCACGGTGAGCCCCACCTTGAGCACCAGGTAGAGCGACGATGCGCCGAAGATGGCGCCGAGGATCGTGCCCATGAGGACCGCGCGCCACGAGAACTCGGGCAGCACCGTGTCGGCGGCGATGTAGGGTACGAACGGCCGTGCGCCTGTGGCAGCGGACGTCTCGGAACGAGCCTGGCTCATGCGGGCCTCCGAATGGAACGAGCGGGCGTCAGGAGCGGGGACTGTAGCCGCTCGGATTCCCGAACGGAACCGCCCCTTGCATGGGGAGGCCTCGTGGCCGGCTCGCGGCCAGGTGACCGCGGGTCGGCAGCAAGTTCGAACGGGCCGGGGTCCACGAGGATCCCGGCCCGCGATCGGAGTGATCGTGCGTCAGTTGATGGTGGTCATCACCACGCTGGCGAGCGTGGGATCAAACGTCGCATCGCGATTCGCGAATCGCTCGGTGGCGTCGGCCGGCATCTTCGCGAGCTTCAGTGTGAGCACCTTGATGGAGCGGCCGCGCTGCACGGTGTAGGCGACGGTACGGCCGACCGAACACTCGGCGCTCGACATGCACATCCCTTCGGCCTTCGCCGTTCCCAGCTGCCGGCCATTCACCGCGAGCACCACGTCGCCGGCGCGCAGCCCGGAACGGGCGGCGGGACTGTTCTGGGCCACCTCGGCCACGGTGATGGCACCTGACTCCGAGCGCTGGAGCCACGCGCCGGCCCACGCCGCAGCACTGGTCTTGCCCGAGCATTGCCCATGCGCGGCGGATGCCGTCGTCGCCGAGGTCTTGCCCGAGCAGTGATCCCCACCGGCGAACGCGGGCGCGGCGAGTACGAGCGACAGCGCGGCGACCACGGGGATTGCGTGCTTGGTCTTCATGATTCCTCCGGATGGCGTGGAAGCTGTTGCCTGGCGAACCGGCCGGGTGTGAGGGCCGTCGGGTTCTGAGGCTAACGCTTCGCGCTCGCGGTCCAAGGCGCCTCCGACCAACGTCGCGCGAGCGTGCACGAGCGGACCGGCGCGGTGCGCGGCACGGACGACAGGGCCGGCAGCTGTCCGGGATGCGTCATACAGGGCGGAGACGCGGGCGCCCGCCGGGCCGGCTCGCGAAGCGCGAACCGGCCCGTGGGGGATGTCAGGGCGCCACGACGAACGATTGCTTGAGCGTGCCTTCGGGCGTGCGCAGCGTGCAGTAGTACATGCCCGCCGTGAGACCGCGCAGCGGTACCATTTTCTGCCACTGCCCGACCTCGAACTCGCGGTCCATCTCGGTGCGCACCAGCCGGCCTGCGACATCGTAGATGGCGAGCTCCACCCGGCCGCGCACGCCGGTGTTGAACTGCAGCGTGAGCGTGCCGCGCGTGGGGTTCGGGAACGGCGGCGCGACCCACGACAGGCCGACGCGCGCCGTGTTCGGGTCGCCCTCGAACATGTTCGACGCGACGGGCGCCGCCTGGCCGGGAGCCGTCGTGAAGATCTGCACCCACGGCCTCGACTCGTCGTTGCGTCCCGACGTGGCGGGGCAGCCGGCATAGTCCACGCCGTTCGTGTTGAGCGTCTGCTGCGGGTCGTAGTATTTCGTCGTCGTCCCATTGATGGTGACGCTCACCACCGGCACCGCGGACGACACCGAGGTGAGACACAGGTTGGGATTGCAGCCGTAGCAGCCCGCGGGGCTGGTGTCGGACCCATCGAAGTTCTCGTATCCGGTCTGGGCGAGGATCAACGACTGGCCGGCAGGGATCGTGCGCGAGCCCCATAGGGCGAAGCTCTTCGAGATCATGTCCACCGTGACGGTCATGGTGAGCGATCCACCGCTCAGGTTGTCGATCTTGAGCCCCGAGGAGTCCCAGCCGCCGCTCGGCGAGTCGGGCGTGCCCACGAACACCACGTTCGGAGAACCCATCCACGGGCTGGGTTTCGGCTGGGTGTTGTAGGAGTGGTGGGTGTCGTTGTACGACGCCCACACCGCAATGGGCGGTCCGCTCTGCGTGCTCACCACGACGCTCTGCGAGACGGACGAGGAGATGAGCCCGCCGGTGTCGGTGGCAGTGAGCGTCACGGTGTACGTACCCGCCGCGGCGTACGTGTGATTCGCGCTCGTGGTCGGGGCGTTCACCACCGTCGCCGCAGAGCCATCCCCCCACGTGAACCGGTAGCTCGCGATGGGTGTCGCGTCGGCATCGGTGGAAGCCGCGCCGCTCGCGGTCACCGTGAATGCCGG
>JAHFBW010000220.1 GCA_023249845.1 Candidatus Eiseniibacteriota bacterium | reverse complement strand
CGCCAGCAGCTCGCGATACACAGCCGTGGCGTCCTCGATCCGTTGATCGAGTTTTGCATGGGCCTCCGACGCCGCCGCCAGCCTGCACACGCCGGCGATCAGAATCACTGACATAAGGGCGCAGAACTTCCGGGAAGAGCTCGTCATGTCACACCTCGCGACGGTCGCGGACCGGTGGGACTATCCTATCCGCATGCCTGATCGGCCTCCACTCTGGGCGGTGTTCGGAACGCTGGCGGGCGCGTCGCTGTTCATCGGGGGAGTGCTCGTGTACCTCCCCTGGGCGCTCTCCGGTTGGCGCGTGCGCGAGGCATTCTTCGGCTGGGAGTCCTGGCGCTGGATCGGCGGCGCGCTCATCGCGCTCTCGGTTCCCGTGCTGCTCGACTTCCTCATGCGGTTCGTGCGCGAAGGCCATGGCACGCCCGTGCCGATCGCGCCGCCCCGGCACCTCGTCGTGCGCGGAGCGTTCCGCTACGTGCGCAATCCTGCCTACCTCGGCGCAGTGGCGAACCTGCTCGGCCAGTCGCTCGTGTTCGGCAGTCCGGCTGTGCTGACCTACGCGCTCATCATGGCGGCGTTCTTTCACCTGTTCGTGGTGATGTACGAGGAACCGACGCTTCGCCAGAAGTTCGGGGCCGAGTACGAGGCCTATTGCCAACAGGTGGGCCGCTGGCTCCCCCGCCGTCCGCGCCGCTAACGGCCCGCCGCAGCCGCGAAGATCCTTCCCGCATGCTCCCGCGAGAAGAACTCCGCAGGCGAATCGTCGCCCGCGAGCATGCGAAAGACAGCGTCCTTGGGCGAACCGGGGCGATCCGTGGCTCACAGCACCATAGCCGTCATGAGATGGCGAGGATACGGAAGTTTGACCTCGGTGTGACGTGGGGCGGGTCCCCCACAAGACCTTTGTCCGGCGCGATACTGGCCCTGGACTTGGGTTTCCCTGCGACGGCCCGGCACCGACGCACGATCCGGGACCGGCTGACGGGAGTCGACGGGGCTCGTATCATCCGGGCACACCACTCGACCCATGTGGCGCATCTCGTCGCGCGGCTAGCCGCCGGCACGCACGAACTCGACACCGAAGTCGAGGGGTGAAGCAAGGGGGTTCGAATGCGCAGCATCGAGTTGAACTCACTGGGTAACACGCTGAGACGACGTGGTCCGGTGTGGATCGGCCTCGGAGCACTCCTGACGACGCTCCTTGCCGGTGCGCCGCAGGTCGGCGCCTCCGGAGTCACCGCGGTGGCCGCGACGATCCCATCGACCACGGCCCATGCCTTCTCCTCGCGCCCGATGATCTCGGGAACCGTGGCCCTGGCGAACGACCATCAGCTGGTCGTCGACACCGACCAAGGTGAGCGGATCACGCTGCAGGTGGATTCGCGGACGATGGCGCCTCGGGACCTGGCCCCCGGGATGACCGTCCGCACCGAGTTCATTGCGCTGGAGAACTGTCGCTTCCACGCCGATCGCGTCGTGGCGGTCCGTCCCGGCATGTCCGGCCAGCGACTGCAGGCGTACGCGAACACGCGGGACCACGGCCAGGCACTGGCGTACAACGCGTCCACGGCTATCGGCCGCACCGCCGGCACGACGCGGACGCAGGGCGTGGCCTCACCCGGGGCGGTTATGAACGCGATGCCCGGCACCGCAGATTACTACTTCTCGACCCGACCGCTCATCTCGGGCACGGTCGTCGCAGTAAACGACCACCGGCTCGTCGTGGAGACCGACCAGGGTCGGAAGGTCGCGTTGGTCATGGACTCCCGCACGCTGGTGCCGCGAGAGGTCGCGCCCGGCAGCATGCTGCGCGCCGAGTTCCAGGAGATGAACGACGGTCGATACTACGCCGAGCGCATCAGCCTGATCGGCTCCGGCGTCGCGAACCGGGAACAGGCATACGCGAACACCGTCGACAACGATGTGGCGACGGCGGGGATCATCGGGGACTGCGAATCCGTGAGCCGGACGCCCGGGAACGCGGTGTCCTCCGCCGTGGAGCGACACCCGGACGGTTTGCACGCTTCGACAGCCTCGTACACTTCTGAAAGTCGGAACGGTTCCCCGGATCGCAACGCCTCGACGGCTCATGACGGCGAGGCCGCAGCGAGCACCGGGGAGCCTGTGGCGGACAACTCGGGCGCGCTCCCGGAAACGGCGAGTCGGCGCCCGCTGTTCCTGTTGCTCGGCCTGCTTGCGCTGGGGTCCGCGGGGGTCATCACGTTCGTTCGCCTGCGGACGACCTGATCGTCTCACTCATGTTCTGGCGCCGTCGGCTGCGCTGGCTCGAGAGAGGAGCCCTGCTCGTCGGGCTCCTCTTTCTTGGTCTGTGGTCTCGCGACCAGGTCCGCTCGTGGGCGTACCAATCCGCGGAGTCGAGGAAGCTCATGGCTGCAGCTCGTGAGGCCGGGCCCGGGCCCGCGACGGTCGCTGGGATCGCCGCCACGTCGAAGGATTCGCGCGCCGAATCGGAAGCCGTGCTCGGCAGGATCGAGATCCCGCGCCTCCAGATCCAGGCCATCGTCGCCGAGGGCTCGGACGCGCGGACGCTTGAACGCGCGGTCGGCCATGTTAGCTCGACGGCATCGCCGGGGAGTCCCGGCAACTGCGGACTCGCGGGGCACCGCGATACGTTCTTCCGCGGTCTCGGCCGCGTGCGAGCGGACGATCTCGTCCGGTTCGTCACGCCCGAGCGCACGTTCACCTACCAAGTGGAGTGGAGCAGGGTGGTCGAGCCCCGCCGCGTCGACATGCTGGACTCGACCTCCGCTCCGTCCCTGACACTCGTCACCTGTTTCCCGTTCAGGTTCGTGGGCCGAGCGCCGCGGCGATTCGTGGTTCGCGCCCGGCAGATCGAGGCCGCGGGTCCCACCGGGGTCCGCGACCGCACCGCGATCGCGTCGCCCGTCCTGATGGCTGCGGGCCGGTAGCGCCGGGAGCGAGAGCGGGCGGGCGCGAGCGCGGGCGACTCGGCGCTCCCGGGGACGGGTCAGTCGACGTATTTCACGAACAGCACTTCGTTGTGCGCCTCGTTGTAGAGCAGCTCGTCCACCATCGAGCGGGCGATCAGGATGCCGAACCCGCCGGGGCGGATGCCCTTCTCCTGGCGGACGCGCGCGCTCTCGGCCATGTCCTCCGTGGGGTAGCTCACCGCCGCGTGTGGCAGGTCGTCCAACTGGAAGCCCGGTCCCGGATCCTGGATGCGGTAGAGCACCATGCGCTTGGCGCGTACGTACGCCACCCGCACCTTGCGATCGGGGTCCAGTCGCCCGCCCCATTCCACCGCGTTTCGCAGCATCTCGGTGAACACGTAGGCGATGTCCTCGCGAACGCTCTCGGGTAAGTCTGCGTCCAGCCGCGCGATGAAACCCTGGATGCGCTCGGCCGTGCCGAGATCGCAGGGCAGCACGAGCTCGACCCAGTCCGGCCGCGCGGACACCACCTCGACGGGCGGCGCGGGCTTGGAGGCGAGTACTGCACGCACCAGCTCCAGCAGTTGCTGCGGCGCGATGGGCTTGTTCACGTACTGGTGCGCCTGCTCGCGTACCGCGCGCAACACCGTCTCCGGCGTGTCGTCCGACGTCATCACGACGGTGCGCGGTCCGAAGTTCTCCGCGCGCATATGCGCGAGTACGTCGAGGCCGTTCATGCGCGGCATCCACACGTCGAGCAGCATGAGATCGTACTCGCCCGCCCGGAGCGCCTCGAGTCCGGCAATGCCGTCCTCGGCGAGCTTCACGTCGTAGCCGCCTCCCGTGAGCACCTGTCCGAGTAAGTGGCGCGTGGTGCGGTCGTCCTCCACGATCAGCACTCGGCTCATCGGCGGGCCTTCCGTTTCTTGGGCACGCCGCGACTCGACGCCGGGCGCGAGCCGTTCCCGCGGGCACTCGCGCGGGATTTGGAAGTGGGGCGCTTCGGCTGCTTTTTGACGGCCGCGCCGGCCCTCGCGCGCGCCGCGGGCTTCCGCTTCGCACCGTTCGTGCCGGCCGCGACGGGGGCTTCGCCCGGCGACAGCAGCGCCTTGAGCGTCACGCCAGCGGCGTCGAGCTCACGTTGCAATGCGGACCACGCGCTCCCGGCCTCGGCGAACTCCCGTTCACGTCCGAGCTTCTCGAGCTTGAGCGCGGCAGCCGACGCCGGGGCGAAGCCGAAGTTGGCCACAGCGCCTTTCAGCGCGTGCGCGGCCATCCGCAGTGCTTCGCCATCCCGTGCCGACACGGCGTCCTCGATGCGCTTCATCATGCCGGGCGCATCCTGGAGGAAGATGCCCGCCAGCTCGCGCGCGAGCGTGACGTCCCCTCCGAGCCTCGCCAGCACCGCGGCCACCGCGGCATCGTCCGCGGGAGCGCGAAGCGCAGCCGGGGCGGCCGGTGAAACAGGTCCACGCGGGGCCGAGCGCGCGATCGTCGCCGTGCCGGGCCGCCGGGCGGTCGCCATGCCTGCCGCGTCCGAGAACGCCTCGATGGCGGCGAACAGTTCCTCGCGCTCGATGGGCTTCAGGAGATAGGAGTCCATGCCGACTGCGAGGCAGCGCTCGCGGTCCCCGCGCATCGCGTGCGCTGTGAGCGCGACGATCGGCACGTGGCCGCCGCTCGCGCGTTCGCGCTCGCGGATCGCGGCGGTGGCCTCGAGCCCGTTCAGGACCGGCATCTGCACGTCCATGAGCACCACGTCGAACGCGGCGCGTTCGAGCGCGTCCAAAGCCAGCTGTCCGTTCTCGGCCAGCGTCACCTTGTGGCCGCGCATCTCGAGCAGCCGCGTCGCCATGGTCTGGTTCACGCGGTTGTCCTCCACGAGCAGCACGCGAAGCGCCGGTCCCCGCCTCACGCCCACCGGCCCCGCCGGCCGCGAGCGGCCTCTCACCCGTCCGCCCAGCGCGCTCACGATGGTATCGAACAGGTCGGACTGCTTGACGGGTTTGACGAGACTCGCGGTGATGCCGACGGCCCGTGCTCGCGCGTCCGTGTGACCCGAGGACGTGAGCAGAATCAGGACGGGCTTGCCGAACCCGCGCTCGCGCCGGATGCGGCGCGCGAGCGCATAGCCGTCCGTGCCCGGCATCTGCGCATCGAGCAGCACGAGCGGGAACGGCTGCCCGGCGCGCCGCGCGGCCTCGAGCGCCGCCAGCGCACCGGGCGCGCCGTCCACCGGCGTGGGATCCAGCCCCCAGTGGAGGAGCATCTCGTCGAGGATGCGGCGGTTCGTGGCGTTGTCGTCCACCACCAGCACGCGCATCCCGCGGAGGTGGAGCTGGGCCGGCGAGGGTTCGTCCGCCCCCTCTGTCGCCGCACGCTCGAACCGCGCCGTGAAGTGGAACACGCTGCCCTTCCCCACCTCGCTCTCGACCCAGATACGGCCGTTCATGAGCCGAACCAACTGCGCCGCGATCGCGAGGCCGAGGCCGGTGCCGCCGTACTGCCGCGTGGTCGAGCTGTCCGCCTGCACAAAGGCCTCGAATACGCGTTCGTGCTTGTCGGCGGGGATGCCGATGCCGGTGTCGCGTACGGTGAAGTGCAGCTCCACCCACGACTCGCCGCGCGAGAACGTCTCCACCTCGAGTACGACCTCGCCGCGCTCCGTGAACTTGATCGCGTTCCCGAGCAGATTCAGGACGATCTGTCGCAGCCGGCCCGGGTCGCCGACCATCTCGTCCGGCACGTCGGGACGCACGCGGCACGCCAGCTCGAGTCCCTTCTGCTGCGCGCGCAGCGCCAGCAGCCGCATGGTGTCGCCGACGCTGTCGCGCAAGCCAAAGCGGATCGACTCCAGATCCAGCTTGCGGTCCTCGATCTTGGAGAAGTCGAGGATGTCGTCGATGAGCGAGCGGAGCGACTCGGCGGAGTCATGCACGATGCCCAGGTAGTCGCGCTGGTGGCGGTCGAGCTTCGTGGCGAGCGCCAACTCGGTCATGCCGATCACGGCGTGGAGCGGGG
>JAHFBW010000219.1 GCA_023249845.1 Candidatus Eiseniibacteriota bacterium | reverse complement strand
GTGCCAGCGTCGCCATGCGCCGTACCCGCTCCGACCACGACGCGCCGGGCGCCGCGTGGCGCACGGCGAACAGCACCGCGGACAGGTCGTTGGACCAGTTCGTCACCATACGCGCGCGCTTTGCCGCGATCTCGTCGCCGCCGAACATCTCGTACACCGCGGCGGCGTTGCTCGAGCACCCCGTGTCCTTGAGGAGCGCGGCGTAGTAGAGGTCCCGTCGCACCTGGAGCGGCAGGTCGAGCCGTTCGGCCACGTCCATGCAGATGAGGCAGGTGCGCAGCGAGTGCCCCATCGGCTGGCCTTCCGTGAGATCCAGCGCGAACGACAGCGCGGCGAGCACGTCCGTCAGGGGGACGACTTTGGGTGGCGGGATACGCGCGGGAGGCCGGTTCACCCCGTCATTATCGGAGCCCGCGTCGCGGCGCTTGAGCGCGGGTGAGCCCGCCCGGTGCGCAGCTCGGGGACCCGCAATCTCGAGGCGGCACCGCCCGCCAACCGCGACCCGTGCATCACAGCACTGGCACCGCGCGCCGCGTACGCGATACCATCCCTGCGGCGAACCACCCACCCCTGCCCCCGGCCCGGAGCCAGCGAGCGCCCGAAAAGCGACCGCGGCAGCCGTCGTGCCGGCCGGCTCGCATCCTTGCTCTAGGAGTCCCGATGGCCCCCGAGCCGCTCCGGACGCCGGCTCCGCGCCTGCTGTCCGCCTTGTTCCTGGCAGTCCTCATGGCCGCGCCAGCCCACGCGTTGCGCGTGGTCAACCACAACATCTTGAACTACCCGGGCACCACCGGGGCGGCCCGCGATCCCCTGTACCGCACGATCCTGGCACCGCTCTCGCCCGACATCGTTGTGGCTGAGGAGATGCAGTCCGACGCCGGCTGCACCGAATTCCTGGCGAGCTTGAACACCATGGAGCCCGGCCAGTGGTCGCGGGCCGCGTTTCTGAACGGGAACGACACCGACGCGGGCCTGTTCTTCAAGCCTTCCAAGGTGCAGCTGATTGGCCAGGGCGCGTTCTACCCGAACGCCGCGAGCTTGCTCCGCTACGTGCACTACTACCGGCTGATGCCGGCGGGCTACACGTCGCCGGCCGCCGAGATCCGCGTCTACGCGCTGCACCTCAAGGCCTCGCAGGGCTTCGAGGCGCAGCGGCTCGCCGAGGCCACCGGCCTGCGCGACACGCTGAACCTCATCCTCCCCGGCACGCACGCGCTGGTGATGGGCGACTACAACTTCTACACGGGCTCCGAGCCCGGGCTCCTGAAGCTTTTGGAGGCGCAGGTCAACGACAACGGGCGCCTTTACGACCCGCTCGGGCTCCAGAACGTCACCTGGCAGGACAACACGAGCATGCAGTACGCGTGGACCCAGTCCCCGTGCAAGACAGGAGACGTCGGCTGCGCGAGCGGCGCCGCCACCGGCGGCATGGACGACCGCTTCGACCTGATCCTGCCCACGCTCAACTGGAACGACGGCGCGGGACTCGAGCTGGTGCCCGGGAGCTACGTGTCGGTGGGGAACGACGGCCTCCACCACAACAGCAGCATCCAGGACCCGCCCACCATCCCCGAGGGCGCCACCTACGCCTCGGCGCTTCACTCGGTGAGCGATCACCTTCCGGTGCGCTTGGACCTCCGACTGCCGGCGTTGCTTTCGGTGCCGGGCGCGCCGATCGCGTTCGGCACGGTGATCGTGGGCGCCACGGCGACCACGACGCTCTCCGTGACCAATGCCGCGCCCGTTCCTGGCGAAGCGCTGTCCTACAGCTACACGGCGCCCGCCGGCTTCAGCGCTCCGGCCGGACCGCAATCGGCCGCGGCCGGCGTCACGAATCTGGACGCCATCGCGCTCGACACCGCCGCGCCCGGCAGCAAGGCGGGTTCCCTGGCCGTGAGCAGCAACTCCATCGAGGGCGTGGTGCCGGGCATCGCGCTCTCGGGCACCGTGCTGCGCCACGCGTCGCCGTCGTTGGATTCGCTCATCGCGCAGACCGCGGGCACGCTCGACTTCGGCACGCATGCGACCGGTGCATTCACGCCGCTCGAGGTGCGCGTGCACAACCGCGGCTTCGACGCGCTGCAGGCGCGGTTGGCGCTGGCCAGCGCCGTCATCACGGGTGGCGACGGGCACTTCTCGGCGCAGGGCGGCACGCCGCAGCTATTGGCTGGCACGGGCGCCACGTTCGCGGTCTCGTTCAACGACGCCGGCGCCACGAGCGATTCGACCTACACCGCCACGCTCACGTTCACGAGCGCCGACGAGGCCCTGCCCGGTGCGCTGTCCGCCGTGGCACTCAGCGTGGACCTGGCCGCGCGCCTCGAGGGCGGCGGCTCCGTTGGCGTGGAAACGTTCCGGCCCACGGCCACCCTGCTCCGCGCACCCAGCCCCAACCCGCTCGCCGGAGAGAGCCTGCTGACGTTCGACCTGGCGCAGGGCGGCGACGCGCGGCTCGAGGTGTTCGACGCGGCCGGTCGTCGCGTCGCAACGCTGCTCGACGCCGGGCTCGAACCCGGGCGCTACTCGCTCCACTGGAACGGTCGCGGCGACGCGGGTGACGCGCTCGGCGCCGGTCTCTACTTCGTTCGCCTGCTCGCCGCGGGAGCGCGTTCGCATGTGGTCCGCCTCGCCATCGTCCGCTAGGCTCTGTCCGAGAACTCCGCGCGTCCGCGTTGGGGGCGCCGGTGGCGGTCCAGGGCTCGGCGCGGACGCGCGGAGTTCTCAGACAGAGCTTGGCCGGGCCGTGACGTCGCGGCTTCGCGGCCCGCTTGCGGGCGTGCTGCTGCTCGCCGCACTCGCCACGCCATCACACGCGTTGCGCGTCGCCACGTGGAACCTGCTCGCCTACGACGATGCCGCCGTGCCCGTGCGCCGGCCGCACATGCTGCAGATCGTGCCCGGCTTGGCACCGGATGTGATGGTGGTGCAGGAGCTCCTCACCGCGCCGGCGGCCGACTCGTTCGCCGCCAATCTCAAGCTCATGATGCCCGGTCGCGTGTGGAAGGGCGGCAGCACCACGTTCCTCCTGAGCACCCAGAGTGCCATCTACTTCGACTCGCTCGCGGTGAGCATCAGCAACCTGAGCGCGGTGGCCACCGGCGGCCCTCGCCAAGTGCTGGTCGCCCTCGTACGGCCGAACGGCTACAAGGCCAACGCCGCTTCGTTCCGCGTCTACAGCGTGCACTTCAAGGCCGGCAACGGCAGCGTGCCCACCGACTCCTCCCAGCGCACGCTCGAGTGCACGAACCTGCGCAACACACTCAACGCGGCGCCGGCCGGCACGAACATCCTGATGGGCGGAGACACGAACTTCTACGGCGCCTACGAGACCGGCTACACGCGACTCACGGAGTCGCAGGCCGACAACGACGGCCGGCTCCGCGATCCACTCTCGATGCCCGGCGTGTGGAACAACCCGGCGTACGCGCCCTATCACTCGCAGTCGCCGTGCGCCGGTTCCCCGTGCGTTGGGAGCAATGGCGGCATGGACGATCGTTTCGACCTGTTTCTGCACTCGTATCCACTGAACGACGGTCTGGGCCTGGACGTGGTGGCGGGCAGCCTGCCCGGCGGTTACGGCGCCTACGGCAACGACGGCCTCCACTACAACGCGTCGATCGATGCGGGTGGCAACTCGGCGGTGGGGCTCGCCGTGGCGGAGGCGCTGCGTCAGGCGTCCGATCACGTGCCGGTGATCGTGGCACTGCAGCTCCCGGCCAAGCTGGCTGTGGCGAGCGCGCTCGATTTCGGCGACGTCATCACCGGCAGCGCGCCCACCGCGCCGCTCACCGTGGACGACCTGCCGGCGCCCCCCGCGGCCACGCTCACGTACTCGCTCGCGGCGCCGGCAGGATTCACGGCGCCCGGCGGCACGTTCAACAACACCGCGGCCGCTGTCCCCGACGTGCATGCCATCGGCATGCTCACGGGCACGGTGGGTGTCCAGTCCGGCACACTCACGGTGAACTCCAACGACCTCGACACCACCGCCAAAGCCGTGCTGCTCTCCGGCCGCGTGCTGGCGCACGCCTCGCCGTCGCTCGATTCACTCGTCGCCGCCTCCAGCGACACGCTCGACTTCGGCACCGTGCCGCAGTCCGGCACCAGCGAGCGCTCGCTGCGACTCTTCAATCGTGGCTACTCGTCGCTGCAGGCGCGGCTCGTGCGCACGGCGGAGTTCGTGGCGGGAGACGACCGGTTCACGTTCGAGGCGCCCGCGGCATTGCTGAGCGACGCGGGCACGTATGCCGTGCGCTTCAATTCCACTGGGGCCCCGCCGGGCAGCGACGTCGTTGCCGAGCTGCGGCTGGCGCCGGCGGACGAGCCGCTCGCGGGAGCCGTCGCGTACGACACACTGCGCGTCACGTTGCGCGCGCACGTGCAGGCGAACGGCGGCGTGGAAGGCCTGCCGACGGTGCTCCGCTTCGCGCCGCCGGCGCCGAATCCGTTCCACCGCGAGGCGGTGTTCGCGTTCGACCTGCCCGAACCCGCGGCTGTTTCACTGGTCGTCTACGACGCGAGCGGACGACGGATCGCGGATCTGGCGCGCGGCGAGCATCCCGCGGGCCGTCACCAGGTGCGCTGGCAGGCGACCGATCGCAACGGCCGACCGCTGCGCGCGGGGCTCTACTTCGCGAGGTTTCACACGGCGGGGCTCATCCGCGTCGCGCGGCTGGTGATGCTGCCGTAAAGTCCGCCGTCACTCCGTCTGCGGTTCCTCGGCCCCCGGCACGGCGTGCTGCCATGGGCTCGGCGTTCCGGGCTCAAGTCCCGGGCAACGGCGCATCGGCAGCCGTGGATAACGCTCGTAACTCGTGTCGTGGCGCGACCTTTCGCATAGCCAAAAGCGGTTGCGCGGCGTCTCGACGATGCGCGCGTGCGCGCATCCCGCGCACAGGCCGACGGACTCGTTCGCCGTGTTCGTCACTCGCGACTCCTCCGCGATCGCCGCAGGCCACTCGCCAGTGTCGGCGCGGGCTACTCTTCGCCATCGCAAGCCGCTCTTGAGAGAGGCCTGCTGCACGGAAGAAAGTTTCCTATCCGAATGCCGTGCAGCGCGTTTCGAAGTCGCTCCGCGCGCTGGCCCGCAGATTGCAATGCTATCACGATGATCGGTGTCTCTCCGCACAGATCGATGACCGCGACCCGTCGCTCCGGCGGGTCGCATGCAGCCGTGTCGTGAGCCCGCCCGAATCGAACCTCATCGAGAGACGGGCGGCTGGCGGCCGGGCGACGGCAGTCCGGGAGTGTCCCTCCCTCTCTCGAGGGATGCATCCGCGTGGAGCACCGGGTGGCGCCATCTCCCCACGGGCGCTATCCGTCGGACAGGGCAGCCGGGTCAGTGCCATCCCCGGTTTCCGGCGGCGAGCCCCCACGGCTCGTCGCCGTCGTCGTTCCAGGGTGGAAGTTCGGGCCGCGACTTCCAGCTCACGGTCGCGCGGCGTAGGGCGACTCGGCTCGCGCGCCGCGCGGCAGGCCCCGGCGCGCTTGGGTAGAATCGCCGGCGATGCCCTCCCGAACCCGCCGTCTGGCCGTCGCGTGAGCCGCAGCGTCCGCACGGCCCCCGGGGCCCGCCCCGCGCCGAAGGCACGCTCCGCCCTGTTCGTACTGCACAGCCAGGCTCCGCCCGAGGGCCGCGCCCTGGTCTGGCTCGCCCGGGTGATCATCGTGGCTTTCGCCGTGGTCACGATCGCCATGATCGTCGGACCACACCAGGTCGGCGACGTGTTCACCGAGACCGACTTCTATGGCTCCTATGGGCCCGGCGCGCGGCTCCTCCAGCAGGGCCATCTGGACCCCTCTCGCTACAGCGTCGTGGGCCCGCTGTTCGAGATACTTCTCGCCGCGGTGGGCTTTGCGATCCGCGACCTGTTCCAGGCCGCCGAGGCGATCGCCGTGGTGTCGATGGTGGTGACGCTCGGTTGCTGGCACTCACTCGTCCGACGTCGATTCGGCGC
>JAHFBW010000019.1 GCA_023249845.1 Candidatus Eiseniibacteriota bacterium | reverse complement strand
GATGAGTGCGAGCCCCTCCTTGGCCTCAAGCGTGAGCGGCTGGAGGCCCGCGCCACGCAGCGCCAGCGCTGCAGGCATGCGCTGCTCGCCGAGCCACGCTTCGCCCTCGCCCACGAGCACGCAGGCCAGGTGCGCGAGCGGCGCCAGATCGCCCGACGCGCCCACCGAGCCCTGGAGCGGGACCACGGGGGTCACGCGCCGCTCGAGCATCGCAGCGAGCATCTCGATCAATTCCATGCGCACGCCCGACATGCCCATGGCGAGCGAGTGCGCGCGCAGGACGAGCATCGCGCGCACCACTTCGCGCGGCGCGGCGGGGCCGACGCCCGCCGAGTGCGAGCGCAGCAGGTTCAACTGCAGCGCCCGCGTGTCGTCCGGAGCGATGATCCGGTCCTTGAGCGTCCCGAAGCCCGTGTTGACGCCGTACACGACGCGGCCGTCGCGCACGGCGTCGTCCACCACGCGGCGGCTGGCGCGCACGCGCTGGCGTGATTCCTGCGGCAGCTCCACGCGCACGTCGCCGCGCGCCACGTCCACCAGGTCGTCCAACGTCAGCCTGCTCACGCCGAGACGGATCACGGACTCTCCTCCATGGAGATACCCTCGAGGAACGTGCCGGCCTCGCGCGCGAGGCCTTGGGGATCCTTCCACAGCTGGGGTTCCACCGGCAGCGCGGCCCGGAACGGGCCGCGGTACGACGCGCGCGCGAGCCGCGGGTCGCACACCACCAGCACCCCCCGGTCGGTCGAGCGCCGGATGAGTCGGCCCACGCCCTGCCGGAACCGCATCACCGCTTCCGGCACCGCATCGTGCCGGAACGGCTCGAGGTCGCGCTCGCGCAATCGCTCGGCGCGGGCCTCGACCACCGGGTCATCGGGCACCGAGAACGGCAGCCTCGCCACCACCAGCACTTCCAATGCCTCACCCGGGAAGTCGACACCTTCCCACAGGCTCTGGACACCGAGCAAGACCGCGGCGCGTTCACCGCGGAAGCGCTCGGCCAAGAGCCCTGCCGGCCCGTCCCGGTCCTGCGCCCACAGCGGCGCTCCGGGCGGGAGCAACGTGCGCAGCCGTTCGTGGGCGCGGCGTAGACGTTCGTGGGCGGTGAAGAGCACGAGCGTGTTGCGTCGCGCCGCGTGCCACAGCGCGGCGACCACGTCGGCGATGGCCGCGGCTTCGTCGGAGCCCGCGTCGAGCACGTACGCGCGCATCTGGCGCTCGAGCGGGAACGGACTCGGAACGCTCAAGCTCGCATACGGCGCGCCGCGCTCCTCGCCGAGCCCGAGCCGCTCGGCGGCCCACGTGAAATCTCCGGCGGCGGAGAGCGTGGCGCTCGTCAAGACGGCCGCGCGCGTGCCGTCTCGCACCAGCCGGCGCGCGTGCTCGCCCACCCACACGGGCGCGGCGTGGAGCTCGGCGGCCCGCGAACGCGGTCCCTGCGATCGCCAGTAGGCCCAGTCGCGTTCGTCCGCGTCCACGAGCAGCGCCAGGTCGTCGCCCATGCGTTGCCAGCGATTCGCGATGTTCTCGAGCTCGCCCTGCAGCTCCTCGGAGGCGGCGCCGGCGGCGGCCGCGGACTGCACGAGGCCCGCCGCCCGCCCGAGCACCACCGCGTGGCGGCGCATGTGCTCGAGCACCACCTCGAGCGATTGCAGATCGCCCCCCAAGAGTTCTGCCGCGTCCCGGTGCCGCACGCGGCGAGCGTACGGCCCCTCGCCTGCCGGCATGTCGGCGGCGAACAGTGTGAACAGCTGGTCCGCGTCCCGGCGCAGGTCGTCGGCGCGTTCGGAGAGTTGTTCCAAGTCGGCGACGAGACGATCGCGCGCCTCGTTCGACTCGAGCAGCGGCGCCGTGAACCCCCGAAGCCTCGAGAGCAGCCCGGTTCCACGCCGGCCCGACGCGAACGTCCCCGTCAACCGGAGCAGCTCTTCGATGCGGTGCCGAGACGCGCTGCGTTCGAGCTGGGACGAGAGCACGCCCTCCAGGCGATGCGCTTCGTCCACCACCAGCACGTCGTAGGCCGGCAGCAACCCGTCCGCCTCCGCCGCGCGCGCGAGCAGCGCGTGGTTCACCACGACGAGGCTCGCCTCCGCCGCGCGTCGCCTCGCGCGCACCCAGAAGCACTCGCGACCGCGACGGCAGGTGGCCGCGGTGCATGCCGAGGGATCCGTGGCCACGCGCGCCCGGAGCGAGCGCGTCGCCTCGCCCTCGGCGTTCGGGAAACGGTCGAGGTCCCCGATCGCGTCGCGGGCCGCCCAGGCGCGCAGCGATCCCAGGAGGTCGCGCTCGGCCGGCGTGTCTCCGGAGGCCAGTTCCAGCGCGCGCGGGCAGACGTAGTTCTGCTTGCCCTTCAAGAGCGCGACCGGCAACGAGAGACCGAGCGCGCCCAAGACCGCAGGCAGGTCTCGTTCGAACAGCTGGTCCTGGAGCGAGCGCGTGCACGTCGCCACCACGACGCGTTCGCCGGTGGCCGCGACGTGGAGTACTGCGGGCAGCAGGTAGGCGAGCGACTTGCCCACGCCGGTCGGCGCCTCGGCCAGGAGAACACCGCCGTGCTCGAGCGTGCGAGCCACCTCGATCGCCAGATCGCGCTGCCCTGCGCGCTCCTCCCACGCGGGCCAGTGGCGTGCGAGCGCGCCGCCCGGCTCGAACGCGCGCTCCACCTGCGTCACGAGGTGCATCAGAACGTGCTCACGAGCCGCAGGTGCAGTCGGCCGTCCAGGAATCCGCGGCCCGGCTCGATGCCGTAGTCCAGGTCCACGAGCCCACCCGCGGCGCGCAGCCGCAGTCCGAAGCCGACACCATCCGCCGCGCGCGTGTTCGCGACGTCGCCGATGATCGCGCCGGTGCTGTCGGTGACGGCGTCGCGGGAGAACATTCTCGCGTGGTCCCAGAACAACGACACGCGCTCGCCGCTGGCACCCGGGAACCAGCGATACTCGAGCCGGCTCGTGAGCGCGCGGTCCACGCGGAACGCCTCCTCGTCGTGACCGCGGAGCGTGGCCGCGCCTCCGATCGGGATGCGCTCGTACTCTGCGAGCACCGACTCGCTCGAGAAGCGGCCGATGCCTCCGAGTTCGAGCGCCACCCCCGAGTGTTCGGCCGTGGGCCGGTGCCATTCGACGCGGGCCTCGGCGATGCCGCCGCGCGAACGTCGCGTGGACGGGCCGCCCGGGAGCGGCGCGCGCAACGTCTCGCGCTTGAAAACTCCCGTGCCCGAAAGCCGCAGCCGGCTGCCCCGACGCGGGGACACGAGGTCGTCACGCGCGTCGCGCTCGTAGGCGAACACCGTGTTCTGGAGATTCGCCGTGCTCGCTTCGCCGCGTGTCTGCACCACCCGTTCCTCCTCGTAGCCCGCCTCGATGCGATCGCCACCGCCCAGCGGGGTGCCCAGCCTTCCGCCCCAGCGGGTGCGCGTGTACGTGGAATCCTGGAGTTCCTGGGCGAGCGCCAACTCGAGCCGGAACGGCAGCCCCGCGAGCTGTGGCTCGGAATACCGCATGTGGAAATCGGAGCGGCCCGCGCCGCGCGATCTCCAGCCCAGCGACGCCGAGCGCGCGGTGCCGAGCAGGTTGCCGAGATCGAGCGAGGCCAGCCCGACGACACCGGAACTGCCCTGCACGCCGACCGCGCCCTCGAATCGATTGTAACGCGGCTCCTCGACCCGGAACGCGAGCGTGCCCGCCTCCCATTGCGGCCCGCCCTCGAGCCCGGTGAACTCGGCGCGGGAGAACACGCCAAGCTGGCTCAAGCGCGACGCGGCAGCCTTGGCCGCGGCTGGATCATAAGTCGCACCCGTGAGCCGGCCGAGCGCGCGGCTGGCGACCTCGGGTCGCGTGACATGGAGGCCGTCCACGCGCACGTCGCTCACGCGAACGCGGGGGCCGAGCGCTCCGGAGAGCCGCACGTCCACGCGGCCGGAGTCCGCGTCCCAACCCGTCACGGCGAGCTGCGCCCATGCGTGGCCGCGCGATTCGGCTTCGCGGAGTGCGCGTTCGACCAGCGCGCCGAATGCCAAGGGGTCCGCGGGTTGGTCGGCCGGCCATGGCAACCAGCTCGAGAGCGCGCTCGAATCCGCGGAGGGCAGCACGACCGTGAGCTTCCGCCAGCGATACCGGGTGCCGGCCGTCGCGGCGAGCGAGAGTGCGCTTCGCGCGGTGTCCCACGCCGCGGTGAGTGTGGCATCGAGCCAGCCGTCCGACTGGAGCCGGGTCTCGGCGCGATGCAGCGCCCGCGCGAGCACAGCGCTGTCCGCGGGCGCGCGTAACGCCGGCGCGAACAGCGCTTCCGCCTCGCGCGACGTGAGCGGCCACCCCGTCGCCCGGAGTCGCGCTGCGGGTGCGGCCAGCACGGGCGAAACGAGTGCCAACGTGAGCCACGTCGCCCCGGCCGCTCGCGGAAACACGAGCCGGCTAAGCCTGCGCCAAGCCCCGGCGACCGCTCGCGCGGTGGCGCGCGGGCGAAGCCCGCGCCTCGCACCGGCGAGTTCGCGCGCCATCGCGCGCGGGCGAAGCCCGCGCCTCATGCGCAGCATGAGAAGGCTCAAAAGAACGCCCTCACTTCCGCTCTACCCGTCACGACCGTCTTTCGCTCCGGTCGCTCGCGCACGTTCGTCTCCAGGCCGAACGTGGTGGTCTCATGGAGACGCAGGTCGAAGCGCGCCGTGCCGTCCCAACGTGCCGCCCCCGCAGCCTCCGTGCTCGGCAGCAGGCTCACGGCCGCGGGTCCGCTCACGAATGCGCGCCGCACCACGAGTTCGGCGCGGCCGGCCTTCCCCACGCCCACCGCGGCGTCGGGACCCAGGCGCAGCGTGCGCGTGGCCTCGCCCTGCCCGAGCGCGCGCGACCACGTGGCGTCCATGGCAGCGGCGATCCGTAGCTGCCCGCCCGGCTGCCATACGAACAGCGCGCTCGCGACCTGGTCCACGAGCGTGCGCCCGTAGCGCGCTCCGCCTGAGAGTGACTGCTCCGCCCGCTGCCATTGCACGCGCGCCTCGGCCTCGGTGCTCGTCGTGGCGCCGGGCCGCGCACGCCAGCGGAGCGAGCCCGAGCGCTGGTCCGTCGTCTGCGCGAAGTTCTCGAACGTGCGGTCGGCGTTCAGCCGACGTTCCGCGCGGAGCTTGAGCCCCGCGATGCGCGAGCCGGGCGCCAACTCAGCCTCCAAGCGCTGGAGCACGCTGCCGCGGGCCAGGACGGGATCCACCAGCGCCAGGCCCGTGGACAGGAACACGTCGGCGAGTCGTCCGCCTCCGCGTCGCCTGGCCTCGTCCTCGAGCGTGAACTCCACACGCGAACCCCGCCATGGCTCCGCTTTCCCGAACGTCCACGACGCGCGAGCACTCGTCGCGGTGCGAGCGAAACGTTCGAGCTCCGGGCTCACGACCAGGACGAGGTCGTAGTCCCCGGTGCCGACGAAGTTCCCGGTCGCGTCGTAGGCGCCGCGACCGGTGCCGACGAACGTGAGCTGGCGCACGCGGCGATTCTCGGCCTCGCCGGTGCGCTCCACCTGGAGCGCGCCGGAGAGCCCTGTGGCGCGCCAGTCGCCACGCAGGCGCGCGCTCGCCAGGTCCTGGCGGACGCGCGCGCCGTTCGTCTCGTCGCGCGTGTCGCGGCGATTCGCAAGCAGCGCCGCGCCGAGCGGCGCGGAGGCGGGCGTCTCTAGCTCGGCGCGCAGCAGCCGCGTTCGAGTGCGCGTCTCGGTCAGCCCGGCGTCTCGCTGGTCGGTGCGCGTGCCCGCGCCGAGTGTGCCTCGCCACGGCCATCGCGTGCCCGTTCCAAGATCGGCGTCCAGCGAGCGCACGCGGTCCTCCGTCGAAGCGGTGTCGCCCGGCGTCTCGCGCGTGTCGCTCTCGGCGCGGACGGCGGGGGCCAGCCAGGCGCCGCGCCAGCGCAACTCCCCAGTCCCGCGCGAGCGGCCACCTTGCCCGAACCTGAGATTCGAGAGCGTTCCGTCGGCGTCGAGCCACGACGCCTGCGCGCCGAACGCCCCGGCG
Organism: Candidatus Eiseniibacteriota bacterium; assembly: GCA_023249845.1. GTDB lineage: Bacteria > Eisenbacteria > RBG-16-71-46 > RBG-16-71-46 > RBG-16-71-46 > JAIOPA01. The sequence continues at coordinate 19,349 of JAHFBW010000019.1, read as the reverse complement.
CCGAAGCGACCACCGAGTAGGCGGCGCGTGCCGGCGTAACCCTCGGGCGTTGTGAGCCGCGCGAGCTCGCCTTTGACCTCGCGGCTCTCCGCGGGACGCCACCATGCCTGCACCTCGCCCCGGCGCTGGTGCTCCAGGTCGGAACGAGCAGGCAGCCCCCAGTCCTCCTCGGCGAACGGCCGCTCGAGCCGCGTGAACGGCGAGAACCGCCGATCCACCGCGCGAAACGACGCCAGCGTCCCGACGTGGCCGGCGAGGAACGGCAGCCGGCCCTCGCTCGTCACCGAGACGTGCCCCGCCGCGCCCGCGTCATCGGCCGCATCCTTTGACGACAGCGTGTTGCGGTCCAGCCTCGAGAGTGCGCCCTCTGCGTCCAATCGCAGTGGCCCTGCCTCGAACCGGGTGCCGACGGCGCCCAGCTCGTGCGCCTCGGGCGCCGGCAGCAACCGGCCGACGCGGTACGCCCCGAGGCCCGGTCCCACGTAGCGATACACGGTGCGGCCGCCGACCAGGCTCGAGTCCGTGTAGTCCCCTCGACCATCGCCGACGCGAGCGAAGCGAACGGCGAACGCGCCCGAGTCGAGACCGGCGAACGCGAAGCGCGACACGCCCGCGACCCGGACAGTGTCGTAGTCCCCCACTCCCGGCGTGACGCCGGAGCCGAGTGCCAGCGAATCTCCGGACTCGGCGAGCGTGCGGCGGTCGTTTGCGTCGAGCGCGCCGGCGAGCGGCCTGCCAGAGTCGTCCCCTTCGCGCAACCCGTGCGCGAACCACGACCAGCGCCCGCGGCTCCATTCGCTCGACGCCACCGCGAGGTTCCGGCGGAAGCGGACGAGCGCGTACTGGTATTCGACCGTGATGCGCGACGCGCTCGAGATGGGACGGCGATTCGAGAACGTGATCCGCGCTCGCTCGTAGTCGATCGCGTAGTCGGCCGCCTCGCCACGGGTCATGCGCGCGCCGTCCACCGTGACGACTTCGCTGCCCGCGACCACGGTGATGCCCTGGCCGCCGTCCCGATCCGTGAGTGTGTACGGGCCCTGTCGCCCGTCCACGCCCGCGAACTGCAGGCGCACGTACTCACCCTGGGCGCCGGCGGCAGCGGCCCGCAGCGTGAGCGCGCCAGGTGTCCACTCGCCCGAGACGCCCTGCACGCGGCGCTCGAGACGCGCGAACTCGCCGCGCGAGACCTGGAGCGGGATGTCGCCGAGCGAGCCGCGGCCGTCACGCGCGCGCAGCTCGACCAGGACGCGGTCGATCGAGCGGAGATCCTGCGTGGAGCCTTCGGCGGAGAGCGGCGTGTCGCGGTCGCTCAAGACGCCGGTGAGCTCAACCCCCGGCGCCACCTGGCCGCCGACTGAGAGATCGAGCGATTGGCGAAGCGACGCGTCCTGCGCGGAGCCGAACTCGACGGCGATCGTCTTGTTGCCGGTGACGCCGAGCGACGTACCCGTGGGCGCCGCCGCGGGGTCGCGCGCCGTGGCGGGTCGTGGTGTGGCCTCGCGCGCGGTGGCGGCGCTGTCGGGACCCCGACGCGGCGCGCGTGCCGGCCGGTACACCTGGCGCACGTACTCGAGCGGCGGTGGCGAGACCAGTCCGCACGCCATTGCCCACACCGTGTCGCCGGGCGCCACGACCCGGGTCAGGCGCACGTCGCCGGTCAACCGCTCGATCCGATAGTCGCGGTCGCGCACCCACGCACCGTCCGCTGACCACAGGGAGTCACTACCCGCGCGCAGGAATCCACGCGGCAGGCGCATCACCGCCACGCCCGCGCTCGGGACGAGCGGAACGGTGAAACACGACGGGTCCCGCTGCGGCCGCGCTCCGGCGCCGTCCGTGGCGTGAGCGGACGTGGCGAGGGCCAGTGACAGCAGCGCGGCGAGGACACGACGCGGCGATCGCCACGCCGGCCACGCGGGACGCATCCGCTACTCCCGCGCCGCGGGCTCGGCCACCAGGCGACGCACGCGACCCGCGCCCGCTTCGGCCACGAGCAGCGAGCCGTCGGGTGCGAACGCCACCGCGCGCGGAGCGACGAGATTCGAGAGGCGCGCGAGCAGCATGCCGTCCGCGCCGAACAGGAACAGTTCCCCGGAGCGCTCGGCGGCCACCGCGACCCGGCTCGAATCGTCCACGGCCACGCTCACGAACGTCTCGCCGCTGCCCTCCGACCACGCCGGCGTCCAGCGCGCGGCCACGACGCGACCGCCCGAGTCGAGCCACTGGATGCGCGACCGGCCGAGCAGGCTGTCACTGGGCGCGGCGCGCCGGCCGCGTGCACGAGGCCGCTCCACCGTGACCAGCGCGCCACGTGGGCCGCACGCGACACCCTGCAGACCGGAGAAGCCGCCCGCGCGCGCCGCGAAGCCCCCAAGCTCGCGCTGGTATTCGCCTGCGAAGTCGAACACCAGCAGCCGGTCGCGATCGGCGTCGGCCACGTAGAGGGCGCCGCCGCGATCCGCCGCGATCGCGACCGGACGCACCCGGCCCACACGGGCCTCGAGATCGGATGAGGCGAGATCCACGAGCACGCCGAGCAGCCGCAGATGATGGTCATACGTCACGACGCGAAGATTCTCGACGTCCAGCACCGCGACGCCCAATGAGCCCAACCGCGCGAGCGCACCCGGATGGCGGAAGCGTCCCGGCTCGCTTCCGAGCGCGCCGGTCTCATCGAGCGGTGCCGCGTGATCGTCCCAGCGACGAAGCTTGTGGAGCGAGGCGTCGCTCGCCCAGACGCGGCCGAACGCGTCGGCCAGCACGCCGGCCGGTTCGACGAGCGGTCGCTCGGCGTCGCCCGCGAGACGCTGCGACTCGCGGAACGTCCACGTGGGCTCGGCCGCCGCCGCCGCGGTCGCGAACAGGAGCCCGCCCCACATGGCCCGCGCGGTCACTGCCCAGAGGTTTGAGGCACGACTCCTCATGCGCGCTCCCCGCGCGTTCAGAAACTCGTGGTGAGCGCGGCGCGGTAGACGCCGGGTTCGGAGAGCCCCGGCTCGACCTGGAACCGCCAACCCTGCGGAGTCCCGACGGGCTGCCGCCCCGCGGTCCGGGCGGCGTGGAGCGCACTCACCAGGCGGTTCGCGATCGCAAGCCCGAGCGCAGTGTTCGCGCGCAGCCCGGCGCGATGCGCGAACTTCCGCTGGCCTCCGTAGCGATCGAATGCCGCCTCGTCGGTCCACGCCCATGCCATGTCGCCCGAGAGCGAATGCTTGGCGATGTACGCGTGGTAGCCGTCGAAATCGGGCTTGGCAGGGTCCTTCAAGTAGATGTTCGCGGCATCGCGTGTCACAACGAGCAGGTTGTACTCCTCGCTGCTCGCGAACGCCCCCACGATGCGGCGGAACTCGTCATCCCGGTCACGCAGGTCGATGCCCGCGGAGAGCCGCGCCGTGCGCAGGTAGGCCTCGGTCCGGAGCGTCTGCTGGATGTGGAACGCCGTGAACGCGCCCCACACGCCCGCCTCGGCGAGCAGGAACACGCGCGCGCTGCCCTTTCGGCCCAGCGTGGCCTGACCCCAGCCTGGCACCGTGAGCGAGCGGAGCAGGATGCGCGCGCGCGCCGGACCGAGCCCTTCGTCGCTCTGCGGCGCGTCCCCGCGTCGCGCTTTCCCCTTCCGGGGCTTCGCCGCACGCGGCTCGCGCGGGGCGGTGATGCCGCCGGCGGCAAACGCCAGGCGCGACACCATCGGCGAGGGCTCCGCCAGCACCAGCGCCGCGGGTGAATCGAGCGGCTCGGTGGGCAACGCGGAGGAAGTCACGAACTCCGCGCCGGGCGCAGGCCCGGAATCGCGCGATGGACCAGACGCGGGCGCGAGTGCCAGCGTGGAGGAGAGCAGACAGGCACCGGCGAAGGAAAGGTCCATGGTCAGAACCTCGTCACGAGGGCGGCGCGCAGCCGCGGTCCGGCGGTGCCCACGCGACCTCCCAGTTGCAGGTCCAGGTTCCGGCGCAGCGGCAGGTTGTGCAACCGCGCCGCGCGCAATGCGTCGAACGCGGACACGACGTGGTTCGCCCACAGCGCAATCTCCAGGTAGCGCGCCTGGCGGTAACGCCGCTCCGACGCCTCGTGCGCGTCATGGTACGTCTCGTAGGCCGTCGTGGCATCCGCCGCCGAGAAGCCGTACCGATAGCGTGAGTCGTTCGAGAGCAGCTCGTAGAACGCGTCGCGATCCTTGTCCCACAACAAGCGAAGCTGGTCGGCGTTGTCGCCGGTGCTGCTGGCGTAGCGCTCGAACGACCACGCCGCCGCGGGATCCGTGGGGTCGCCGACGTACGATGCCGCCTGCGCGCGCAGGTCGTTGCCACGCCGGCGTGTCACCGCCCGCCCGGCCCAGCCAAGCGCTTCGCCCAGGAGGTACGCCCAGCCGCTGTTCTCGCCCACGTAGAGGTGACCGGCACCGGGCACCACGCCCGAGAGCGATAGCGCCAGGCCCTCGTACTTCCAGCCCTTCACGTCCAGCGTGCGATAGGTGGAGTCCTCCGCGAGGCCCCACTCGCGATCGATGCTCCGCTGCGCGAGCCACAGCTCGGGCACGTCGGCCGCACCACGCAGCACCGGGATCGCCGCGCGCGAACCCGAGTCGATCGCGGCCGCCGGCAGCGCGAACGCCAGCAGCGCGAGAGCGGCGAGCGGCAAGCGCGCGGCGCGACTCATCGCAGGATCCCCAGCGGCAGGCTCTCGGTGCGCGAGCCGCCCGGGCCCGAGAACCGCAAGCGCGCCACGTAGAGACCGGCGGGCAACCCGCTCGGATCCCACGTTTCGAGGTTGTCGCTCCGCCGGCCCGAGCGCGACCAGTGCGCGACCTCGTGGCCGGAAGCGTCGAGGACGCGGAACTCCACCGCGGCGTCCTCCGAGAGCTGGTAGGCGAACTGCACGGGCTTCCGGCGCGCGGGATTGGGGTACGCCTTGAGCGAACCCGCGACGAGCGGCCCCGCGCTCGGCGCGCCGGGGCTGCTCGTGGCGGCGTCGGGCAGCATGGCCGTGCGACCGGGATCTCCGCCCAGCATGCGCCATGGACTCGCGGTGGCCGAAAGCGAGCCCGGGACCGAGTAAGCGTAGAGCCTGCCGAAGCGATCGGGTGCCACCACCTCGAGCGAGCCATCACCATCGAGGTCGGCCGCGAGCATGCTGCCGCCCGCGCCCACGCCGGTCGCGAGCGGCCAGCCCTCCGGCGTGCGGCCCGAGCCCTCCAGCGCCGCGATGACGCCGCTGGCGTTCAACGCCACGAGCTCGGGGCGCCCATCCGCTGTCACGTCGAGCGCCAGCGGCGCGGTGCGTGACGTGAAGCCCTCGGCGGTACCCGCGCGCGGCCAGCCAGGTGCGGGCCGGCCGGTGCGATTCAGGTAGGCGAGCTTCGAACGCAGGCTCTGCACGATGACCTCGGGGAAGCCATCCCCGTCCGCGTCGCCCGCCGCGAGTCCGGAGACGAGCGTGTCGCCGAACGAGCCGCCCCAGCCCTCGAGCAATCTCGCCGAAGAGATGCACCACGCCCACACGCGATCTGCATCGCGTCCCACGACCGTGGGCTCGGGCACGCCCGAGGAGGAACAGTCCTGGACCGCGTTCGAGCCAGCGCCGCCCAGTCGGAGCAGGAGGAAGTCGGGCGCGAATGGCGCGGTGCCCACACTCAGCGGCCAGCCCGGGACCGGCGTCAGCGCGCCGAGACCCAGCACCACCACCTCGCCCGCGGCGCCCGCGGCGACCAGGCGGCCCTCTGGCACCGGGGGCTGCACCGGTATGGGGCCCGTCGGAGACCACACAGCCATGCGGCCACTCACCCCGCCTGCCAGCGCCGACGTGCTGGTGGTGACCACCGTGCCGGTCGCGTCCACCGCTCGCACGCGGCCATCCTCGCAGCCCACCCAGGCGAGCCAGCCCGCCGTGACGTCGCCGGCCACGACCGGCGGAGTGCTCGCCGGGGACGGCAGCGTGACCGGGAACCCGGGCAACGCGGCGCCGCTCGGCGAGACCGCCCAGAGCTTGCCGCCCAGGACATCGGCGGGTCCGGCGTGGAACGTGGTCGCGAACACGACACCGTCTGCCGTCGGGCTCGCCGCCAGTGCCGCGACCTCGGGCCGCGGTCGCCGGTCCAGATGCGCGAAGTCGAGCGTGTCCGCACCCTGGAGCCCGAGCCCGTCGCCGCGCACCGCGAACAGCGCTGCCGAATCGCGCACCGCCGACCGCGCCGCGAGCGACGTGTCCGTGACCGAAGTGTCTCCGCCCGCCCACACCACTTCAGGCCGGCCGTCGCGGTCCAGATCCGCAGCGAGGAGCGCCGGCCCGCCGGGTGGGAAGTTCGCCGCCACCGGCCAGCCCGCGGGCTGCCACGTGCGGCGCACGCGTACGCGCATGTCGTCCAAGGCGTTGTCCAGGAACTCGACGTCCAGGTGCGGCTTGGTGCCCTGGTTCGGGATCAGGTTCGGGATCGTGGTGTCTGAGAGCCGCGGCGCGAAGAACTCCTGGTACGGGTCGTACGCACCCCCGAGGAGGTCCGGCGAGCCCAGGTCACCCAGATCGTCCAACCCGTCCGCCTCGAGGATCTGTAGCCCGCGACGTCGAGCGTTGCTGTTGAAGCCGTAGTCCGGGTTGATGCGCAGCGACGTGAGGAACGGGATGACGCTCTCGTCCACGTGCCAGGCGAGGATGCCCCCTCCCGGCAGCAGCGCGTCGTATTCGAACCGGTCGGGGTCTCGTGGACCCAACACGACGCGTGTCGTGTCGTCCTGCAAGAGCCGCACGCTCGCCGCCGGCGACAGGTAGCGGTTTTCGAGGATCACGTACTCGTCGCTCGACAAGTCCAGCTTCACGAAGTCGTTCGTGCGCTGACTTCCGCGCAGGTGGAACGTCGCGGTGTCGGCGGGGCCCGGTGTCCGGTAGGTCAACAGCCCCTCGTCGAGGATGAAGTTCCGCTGGAACGGGTCGACACTTGGTGGCAACAATCCCACCGTGAAGATCTCGCCCGTCGGCAGCTGGACGCGCGAGCCCACGAGATTGCCGCTGTCCATGAGCGACCACCAGCCCACCACGGGCAGCGCGGTGGCGATGTCGTAGACGTCGCCGAAGCCGAAGAAGTTGTGCCCGTTCTCGTGCGCGATGACGCCGTTCAACGCGCCATAGGCGTCGTCCTGGTTGATGGTCTCGGGGAGGAACGCGACGCGGTCGATGGGCCGGTCGCGATTGCTCCCGTCCGCGAAGATGACGCGGTCCGTGTCGTCCACGAAAATCGTGAACGACGGGATGTCCTCCTTGGAGTCCTGGTTGATGTCACTCTGGAGGTCGCTCCCGGCGTGCAGGATCATGAACCGGTCGTAGCGGTCCCACGGGATGCGATCGTTCTTCGCGATGCTCTGCGAATCCGCGGCGAAGAAGCACCGCCGCATCATCGTCACCGCGGCGCGGAAGATGCTGTTGCCGAACGTCCACGGCCCGAGGTCGGCCATGTCGGTCAGGTGATAGGCGGAGTCCTGCTCGGCGGGCCACACGTCCACCTCGACGCGCACGCGGCCATAGGATTGGACGTCGTAGTAGCTGGCGAGCGCATCGCCATGCTTCTGGTAGAACCGGCGGTTGTGCGGCGGGCGGTCCACTGGATTCGACACGGTGTCGGCAGCGTTCAGGTTGAAGCGACCGTTCCCCGTGGACGCCGAGCCTCCGCGATCGGTGCGGAAGTCCACGCGCAGGAACGCGACGCGGATCGTGTCGGGAGGTCCGGCCGCGTCCGTGCCCGTCGTGGAGAAGCGGCGATCAGCCGTGCGGCCGCCGGCCGCCGGGGCGCGCCACCCGCGGCGGCGGGACGAGTGGAGCGTCGGGCCGACGCGGAACGCGGCGCGGTGAAGCTCCTCTTCGTGCACCTGGAACGCCTGGCGGCGGCGGAGCCTGGACTCGAGCACCGCGCGCTCGGCCGGGCGCATCGGAACAACGCTGGAAGGGTAGGCGCCCCGCCGGTTCGCGTGCGCCGGATCGGCAGGCGCGACGCGAAGCACGTCGAGCGGACGCGACTCGGCCGCATCGGCGCGGGTCGCCGGTGCGGCCGGAAGGAAGAGCAGGAAGGCGAGGAGGACGGTGGGCCGACGGAGGTTCACGCGCGCGTCAGAATCGATAGCCCAGGGTGATCTTGGAGACATTCGGGAGACCGGAGTCTTTCGCCTGCGGGATGCTGCCGAAGTCGAGCGACAGTCCCTTCCAACCCAGTCCCAGTCCAAAGGTGAGTCCCTCGAGCTGGCCGAGCGGGTCATAGTAGTACCCCACACGCCCGGCGATCTGATCTGTGTAACGCAGCTCGAGTCCGCTATGCAGCTGCCAGAACGCGTCCGTGACCAGAGACTGGTCGAAGTCGACCGCGGTGAGCAGCTTGAAGCCTTCCATCTCGTAGGTGTCCCACGCCAGCCCAGCCTTGATGTTGCGCGACAGCGGGCTTCGCTCGTCCTCGTTGATGAACGTCACACTGGGGCCCAGGTTCTGCACGTTCACAGCCATGTTGAGCTTGGCGGCCGGGATGCGATAGAGCGCGGCCAGGTCCAGGCCGAACGTGGCGCCAACGCCCGACAGCGACTGCGGCGCCAGCTGGATGCGGATGTACTTGAGTGACGCGCCCACGGACAGGTCGGGCAGCAGCTTGGTGCCGTAGGAGATCGCCGGAGATACCTCGTTAGAGGTGAACGTGCCGGTGGAATTTCCGAACGGGTCCGTGCCCTCGCTCGTGCCATAGGAGAGGAAGACGAGCCCGATGCCGAACGCGCCCCAACCCGAGGTGGGCCTCACGTACGTGAGGTAGTTGTAGTTCACGTCGCTCGCGAGGCCCGGCACGAGCTGGGCATACGTGAGGTCCACGGCAGCGCGGTTCACGAACCCGAGGCCTGCCGGGTTCCACCAGGTCACGCCTGTCGCGTCGTCGGCGATGGCGACACCGACCGCCCCCATCCCGTTCTGGCGGGCGCCCGGCTGGATGTCGAGCGAACGTCCTGTGCCCTGAGCGAAGGCTGTCGACGCGAGGCTCAAGCCCAGCGCACAACCCAGAACGATGGTGGTCGAAAGACGCATGACTTGGCTCCTGATGGTGGGACCCGCGAGGGGCGGGCAGGGTAGCGGACCGGAGATACTACACCGGAAAGTTCGGTCCGGTTCCAGTAACCTGTTCCCCGGAAAGACGCTGGGACGGATGGGCCCGCAGGGGGCCCGGCTAAGGACTCAGCACGACGAATCGGCCCTCGGCGGTGGCCTTCTGCCGGGCGCTGCTCTTTCCATCGGCCTCCCGGGCGCTGACGTAAACTTTGTAGAGGTAGGTCCCCTGGGCGAGGCGCTCGGACTCGTCGTCCAGGCCGTCCCAGGCCACCTGCACCTGGCCGATGCCGCCGAACTGGCGCAGCACCCGGACCAGCTTGCCGGCCACGGTGTAGACCCGGATGAGCGTGTTGATGGAGTCCCCGGGGGCGTCCACGACGAACACTCCGCCGGCGCCACGCCCCCCCGAGTAGACGGGGTTCGGGAACAGGAACGTGCGGGCGATGCGCAGCGGCGGCGTGTCCACGACCTGGAACTCGAGGGTGGTCTGTGACCGGTGTCGCACGGCGTCGATCCCGGTCGCGAGGTTGTCGGCGGCGGAGACCCGTACCTGGTGCGGCCCGGGCGCCAACCCCGGAAGCTGGAACGAGGCGGTGCCTGACTGATAGGAGTCCGCGGCGTAGCGGAACGTGGACGTGACGTCGGCGCGTGTCGTCGTGTTCCCGTCCAGCATGACGATGATGGAGTTCTGCGGTGCGTGCCCCGTGGTCATGATGCCGCTCGCGTCGAACAGGTTGATCTGAAGCGTCGCGTCGGGCTGCACGTTCGTGGAGCCGCCCACGAACGACAGCGTGATGCGCGGCCCCTCATCGTCGCCGGGCGGTGGCGACCCGGGCACCACGTCCACCCGCAGGTCGCCGACGCCGTCGAACGTGCCGCCCGCGCCGGGCCGCCCGACCACGTAGGCGCGCGCGCGCCCCTCGGTGCCGTTGAGCGCATCCAGCGGCACCACGAAGCTGCCATGGAACGTGCCACCCGAGAGCGTGACGTCACCGTGGTACATGGCACCCGCGCTGAATCGGTAGGGCACCGATGCCTGGCATTCGTTCGGGGTCAGGTTCGTAGGGGCCGAATCCTCGATCAACACGCTCGCGACGCCGTCCAACGGCACCAGCGCGCCGCCGGGCTTGTCGAGCACGCGTCCGGTGAACAACACGCGCTGGCCGCGGGCGAACTGCGTGATCGGCGCACCCTGCGCGTCGGCGATCGCGACCTCGGTCCACAGCCGCGGCAGGTTCAGGAGTGCCGCCGCGTCCCCCATGAGCTGGTACTTCTCGCTGTTCGTGCCCTGCGCCAGCGGCACCGACTTGGCCGCGAGCAGCGCAGCCGAGAGCGGCAGGTGGTACTGCCCGGTCGCGGGCAGGAGCTGGCCGATCACCGTGAGCGTGTCGCGCGTGAACAGCGCATCGTAGATGAGCGTGTTCAGGAAACTGTTGAGTCCCGAGAGCGCCTGCTCGGTTGCCGAGATCACCGCGATGCAGCCGCCGTTCGTGGACATGAACAGCCGCTCACCCAGGCTCTGGACGGTGGGATCGTTGAACTTGCCCACGTCACAAGACGCCGCCACCAGCACCGGCAGCTTGAGACCATTCGTGAGCGTGCCGGCATCGCTGTCCAGGAACACACCCTCGTCGGTCATCTTGAACGGGCTGCCGTGTCCGACATAGTTCAAGATCGACGCACCACGATTCAGGTCCCGGAACAGCGCCGCGCGCGCCGCGGGCTTCGTTCCGCCGGGCCCAGTCGGGAACGTGTGCAGGTACACGTAGTTGCGGTCGGACTCGGTCGGGGTGTGCGCCACGTTCAGCGCGTCGGTCTGGAGCACGTGCCCCCAGCCGATGGGGTCGCAGTCCGTTCCCTGCGCGTTGTCGTCGGCCATGAGCATGACGTTGTTCCGGTACTCGCCGAACGGGGCGTAGCGCTCGTAGGCGAGGATCTTGTTCAGGACCACGTCCAGCGCGCTCGTCGCGTCGCCCGCGGGGATGCGGCCGGTCAGGTAGTCCGGGAGAACGGTGACGGGGTCGTCCACGTTCACGAGCCAGTCATCCGTCGAGTATTGCCGGCGGATCAGGAACTGCGTGTCGAAGTTGTTCTCGAACGACGGCAGCAGGCAGCTCGGCTGGCCGGGGACGGCGCGCCCCGTGATGTCCTTGAAGTCGAACGATGCATCACCCAGGAACGTCACGTACAGCGGCCGCACGGACCAGTCTGAGGCGGCGCGCAGGAAGTTGCGGATGGCACCCGGGTCGGTCCGGCCTCCCGAGAACTGGTCGAAGATCGCTGAGATCGGCACCTTCCTGACGGCGTGCGGAGTGGGTGTGGTGATGAGCGGAAGATGCTGCCGGCGCCAGGCGATCAAAGAATCCGCCGCCTGCTCGAACCCGTCGTAGTAGAGCACGACATAGTCCGCGGCCTGCGTGGCGCTGCGCAGGTTCTCGACGCTCGTGAACGGCGCGTCGGACAGCGCGCTTGCGGCCAGGAGCGCGGTGTTCTGCTGCAGGATCGAGTCGGGCACGACCATGTAGCGATGGGCGACGCTCTGCGTGTCGGCCACCGACAGCGTGTAGTTGCCGGCGGCGCCGCTCGTCTGCGCCCTCTCGAGCAGCACCGGCCGCAACGGCTCGGTGACGTCAAACACGAAGCTCGAGGGCGACTTCACGAACGGTCCGATGTCGTAGCGGAAGCGCCCCGTGAGCGGGTGCGTGCGCATGTCGATGGCGTCTCCCGCCGGCACGGGGAAGCGTTCGTAGTAAAGCTCAAAAAACGCCAGTCCGCTCCGGTCGAGGAAGCCCGGGCAGCCCGGCACGGTGTAGAACGGCACCGACAGCGTCATCAGATTCTGCACCTGGCGCAGGAACACGCCGGTCGTGTCGTACGTGCGCGCGCCGCGGTCCGCCGTGTAGAAGCCCGTCCATTGTTCGAGCGGGAACGTCACGGTGTTGAACGTCAGGTTGAGCCGGTGGTCGAACCCCGGGTACGTGCAGTTCTTCACGAACACGTTGCTCGAGAGTCCCCAGTGGCGCAGCCGCAGGCGCGCGGGCTGCGTCGTGTCCGCGTCGGGCAGTGCCAGCGCCTGCGAGAAGCTCTGCCCCGGCACGAGGCTCCGCCAGAACCACTTTTCCCATGCGAGCGTGGAGCGGATCGCCGAGGCGTCGGGCCAGTACTCGAGGTCCTGCTCCAGGTGGACACGGCCGGCGACCGTCGCCTGAGCTGTCTCGCTGCCGTCGGGCTTCACGTCACGCGTCCCCACCGGTGCGGCGCCGATGCGGAGCGGCGGCGAGGGATAGCGTTCGGTCGTCACCGGACGATCCGTCGTCGCCACCGTGAGGTAGTAGTAGTTGAACTTCTCGTACGGGTGATTGATGAACGATGTGTCCGCGCTGTTCGCGTCGTAGTCCGTGGCCCAGCCGTTGGGTCCCTGCGCGAAGAAGTAGAAAGCGTCGTTGTTGTCCGCGAACCTGCCGTCCGGCGGGCCGTCCACCGCGGGGGTCTGGGGGTCGGGAGCGCTCACGTCCCGGACGATGCCCATGGCGACCTCGCGGTAGTCGCAGGAGTCGCAGTAGCTGTCCTCGGGCAGCACCGTGCGGCCGGGCCAGGTGAAGAGGCGCAGGCTGTCGAGCGGCGCGGGCTTCTGCGGATCGAACAGCGACAGGCCTCGGAGCCGCGAGAAGTTCACCGCGTAGAACCCGGTCTTCTGGATCGCGATCTTGATCCAGGTGCGGCCCACGTAGACGCTGGTGTCGGGTGGCGTGGCGAGCGCAGCGCTGACAGCGAACGACGACGGCGTTCTGCCGCCCACGCTGACACGCGAGTTGGCGCGCGTCCGGCGCCAGGCGCGTCCCTGGTCGGGGTTGACGAGCGCCGCCCGGTAGACCGCCTCGAACGGATCGTTGGGCTCGGCCGCGGGGCCCACCACCCCTGGCGCACTCACGGCGAGTTCCACGTCCACGCGCGCGGCCACGCTCAGCCGGCGGAGCGCCGGCTCGTACGCCGCCGGCTCGATGGCGACTCGCGCGACACGCTGGTTGCGCATCCAGGTCACGTCCAGCAGGCGCGCGGCCACTGGCACTTGCCGGCCCGCACGACCGTACGCCGCCGGATCGCGTGGCAGGGCCGTGGTCTCGCCCTTCTCATCGAGCCCGAGATTCGGCGCCAGCGTCACCCCCTCGCTGACGCGCAGCTCGCTCGCCGCCGCGGTCAGGCGCACGTCGCCGACCGGTGGCACCGCCACCAGGAGCGTACGAGTCGGGATCGCCGGCTCGCCGGGAACCCCCGTGGGTGTATAGCCGTCCAGATCCAGGCGGTCCACGCCTGACTCGGCGTCCACGCGCGTGAAGCGCGGCTCGGGGATCGAGACCGTGAAGCGCACCGCTCCTGGAGTCGCGGGCGCCAGCCGGACGCCCTGCACGGCCGCGCCGGCGGAACGTGCCGCAGCGACGGCGGGCCCGGCCCACGCGCACCAGGACAGCGCCAGTCCCGTCGCGAGGTTCGTGACGACGTTCACGCGGCGCACGAGTTCGGGTCCTGGGAGACTCAGAGCCTTTCGGCCTCGTCCACCAGCATCACGGGGATGTCGTCCACGACCTTGTAGCGGAGCCTGCACGCTGGGCAGGTGAGCGTGTTCGCGGCGGTGTCGTAGGAAAGGTCCCCCTTGCACGCGGGGCACACCAGGATGGCCAGCAGTTCCGGACTCAGCGCCATGACACTCCTCGATACTGGCCGGGTGGGGAAACGTGACGGGGCGTTAGCGAATTCGCGAGGGGCTACAAAGCTCGGCGTGCTCGGACAAGCTCGCCTGTCTCCTATCGGACGACCGTTCGAGCGAGTCTAGCATAGGCATGGCCGCGGCCCGGGAGCGCTGCGGGCCCTCAGCCGCGCTCCTCGCGAAACACGCCCAGCCGGCGGAAGCGGTGCGCCCGCTGGCGCACGAGCTCCGTTCCCGATACACCGGAGAGCGCGTCGAGGTTCTCGACCACTGCGCGCTTGAGCGTCGCGGCCGCTGCCGCGGGATCGCGGTGCGCGCCGCCCACGGGCTCGGGGAGCACGCCGTCCACGATGCCGAGCTGTTCCAGGTCCGGTGCGGCGAGCCGCAGCGCCTCGGCGGCCTTGGCGCCCTGCTTGCCGTCTCGCCACAGGATGGAGGCGCATCCCTCGGGGGAGATGACCGAGTAGATCGAATGCTCGAACATGAGCACGCGATCGGCGACCGCGATCGCGAGCGCGCCGCCCGAGCCGCCCTCGCCGATGACCACGGTCAAGATGGGCACCTCGAACGTGGCCATCTCGCGCAGGTTGACGGCGATGGCCTCGGCCTGGCCCCGCTCCTCGGCGCCGAGTCCGGGATAGGCGCCGGGCGTGTCCACGAGCGTCACGATGGGGACGTGGAAACGGTCGGCGAGCTGCATCAGGCGCAGTGCCTTTCGGTAGCCCTCGGGGTTCGGCATGCCGAACCGGCGCATCAGGTTGTCTTTGGTGTCGCGGCCCTTCTGCTGGCCGATCACCATGACCGCGCGCTGATCGAGCCACGCCAGCCCGCCGACGATCGCGGGATCGTCGGCGAAGTGGCGATCGCCGTGGAGTTCATCGAATCCCGTGAAACAGGTCTGAATGTAGTCGAGCGCGTAGGGGCGTTTCGGGTGCCGCGCGATCTGCACACGCTGGTAGCGCGTGAGTTGCGCGTAGATCTCGCGCCGCATGGCCTCGGCCTTCTTCTCCAGCTCGGCGATCTCGCGCTCCGCTCCCACGCCGTGCTCCTGGGCGTGCTCGCGCAGCTCCTGGATCTTCTGCTCCAGTTCCAGCACGGGCTTCTCGAACTCAAGCCAGACCGTCACGCCCCCCCCTTTCCCCAACGCACGCGGCAGCTCGGCACGCGCGACTTGAGCCCGGTGATGAGCTGGTCGTGCGCGCGCACGCGGAACCGGCGCGAGCGCATGGCCATGCGCGAATGATCCGGCTTCACGATGTGCAGCACCACCTCGGAGTCCCCCGGGTACGCGGACAGCACCTCGTCCAGACCGGCGATGCCCTCTTCCGTGAGGTCCTCCGCTCGCACCTCGATATGCAGCACCGAGCGGTACTGCTGCTGCGCCTGTTCCCACGGACGGATCTCGCTCAGGAGCAGTTTCACCCCCCGCTCCTCGCGGATCTCGACGCGGCCCGAGGCCACGACGATGCTCTCCACGGCGAGCTCTCCGCGCGCCTGCTCGTACGCCTCCGGGAACAGCGTGCACTCGACGCGTCCGGTCAGGTCCTCGAGCACGACCATCGCCATGAGCTTGCCCGAACGCGTCGTCAACTGCTTGATCTCGCCGACGAGCCCCACGACGCGCACCTCGGCGCCGTCGCCGAGCTCGAGCGCCTGCGCGATCCCGTGCGTGGCGACGCGCTCCAGATCCGCGCGCAGGTGCTCGAGCGGGTGGCCCGAGAAGTAGAAGCCCAGCACCTCCTTCTCGCGGGCGCCACGCTCGCGACTGCTCCACGCCGGCACCTCGGGGAGCGGCGGCGCCACCGCGACGCCCGGGTCGTCGCTCGCGTCGCCGAACAGCGACGATTGTCCGCTCGAGCGCTCGCGATGGAGCGTCGCGGCGTGCTCGAGCGCCACCGCAGCGCCGGCGTGGAGCCGCTCGCGCGCGCCACCCAGGGAGTCGCACGCGCCCGAGGCGACGAGGCTCTCGAGCACACGGCGGTTCATCGAGCCCGCCGGCACGCGAGCGGCGAGGTCGGCCAGGTCCTTGAACAGCCCGCCCTGTGCACGCGCCTTCACGATCAGCTCCACCGCACCGTGACCCACGTTGCGCACGGCCCCGAGTCCGATCCGGATCCGGCCGTTCTCCAGCGTGAACTTCCAGTCCGAGTGGTTCACGTCGGGCGGCAGCAGCTCGAGCTTCAACCGCCGACACTCGTCGATGAGGGTCAAGACGCGCGCCGAGTCGCCCATCTCGCTCGTGAGCGTGGCGGCCATGAACTCGGCCGGGTGGTTACCCTTCAACCACGCGCACTGGTACGCCACGAGCGCGTAGGCGGCGCTGTGCGACTTGTTGAAGCCGTAGCCCGCGAACTTCTCCATCGTCGTGAAGATGCGGTCCGCGTTGCGCTCGGCGACGCGCGAGGTCTTGGCGCAGCCCTCGATGAACTGCGCGCGCTTCTTCGCCATCTCCTCCACGATCTTCTTGCCCATGGCGCGGCGCAGCTCGTCCGCCTGCGCCATGCTGAAGCCTGCGAGGTCGTGCGCCGCCGCCATGACCTGTTCCTGGTACACGAACACGCCGTACGTGCCCGACAGGATGGGCTCGAGCTTGGCGTGCTCGTACTTCACCTTCTGCCGGCCGTGCTTGCAGTCGATGAAGTACGGGATGTTCTCCATCGGGCCCGGGCGGTAGAGCGCGTTCATGGCGGTCAGGTCCTCGAACACCGTCGGCTTCAGGCGCTTCAAGTAGTCGCGCATGCCCGTGGACTCGAACTGGAAGATGGCCACGGTCTCGGCGTCCTGGAACACCTGGAAAGCCCGGGCGTCGTCCGCGGGCAGCGCCTGGAGATCCACCGTCACGCCGTGATGGAGCTTCACCAGGTCCACGGCCTCCTGGAGCACCGACAGCGTGCGGAGACCGAGGAAGTCCATCTTCAAGAGGCCAGCCTTCTCCACCGACTTCATGTCCCACTGCGTGGTGACTAGGTCGCCCTTCTGGCGGCAGAGCGGCACGTAGTCGGTGAGCGGACCGGGCGTGATGAGCACGCCCGCGGCGTGCACCGAGGCGTGGCGCGCGAGCCCCTCGAGCACGTGCGCGCTGCGCAGCAGCTTGGCGTAGACCGGCCCGCGCTGGGGCAACGACTTCAAGTCCGGCGTCTGGTCGAGTGCCTTCTGAAGCGTCATGCTGAGCCCGTCGGGCACCAGCTTCGCGATGCGGTCCACCTCGGCGACCGGAAGGCCAAGCGCACGGCCCACGTCGCGCAATACGCCCTTGGCACCCATGGTGCCGAACGTGATGATCTGCGTGACGTTG
Source organism: Candidatus Eiseniibacteriota bacterium (assembly GCA_023249845.1). Lineage (GTDB taxonomy): Bacteria > Eisenbacteria > RBG-16-71-46 > RBG-16-71-46 > RBG-16-71-46 > JAIOPA01. The sequence continues at coordinate 2,283 of JAHFBW010000019.1, read as the reverse complement.
TGCTCGCCGTACTTCGACTTGACGTAGTCGATGACCTCGCCACGACGGACGTCATCGAAGTCGATGTCGATATCGGGCATCGTGACGCGTTCGGGATTCAAGAAGCGCTCGAAGATGAGCTGGTGCTTGAGCGGGTCGATGTCCGTGATGCGCAGCGCGTACGCCACCAGCGAGCCCGCCACCGAGCCGCGTCCCGGCCCCACGCCGATGCCTCGCGACTTCGCGAAGTGGATGAAGTCGCGGACGATCAGGAAGTAGGACGCGAACCCCATCTTGCAGATGACGTCCAGCTCGTACTGGAAGCGCTGCTTGAGCGCCTCGGAGACGTCGCCGCGGAAGCGTGTGCCCAACTCCTCCCACGCGAGTCGGCGGAAGTAGCTGTCGGCGTCCGTCTCGCCCTTCGGGAGCGGGAACTCCGGCAACAGCGGCTTCCCGAAATCGAGCTGCAGGTTGCAGCGCTCGGCGACCGCGAGCGTGTTGAGCACCGCCTGCGGGTGGTCGGCGAACGCCAGCTTCATCTCGTCCGGCGATCGGAAATGCAGCCCCGCCACCGCTTTCATGCGCTTCTCGTCGCTGACGTTCTTGCCGGTCTGGATACAGATCAGGACGTCCTGCGCCTCGTCGTGGTCGCGCTCGAGGTAATGACAGTCATTCGTCGCCACGAGCGGGATGCCGGTGCGCGCGGCGAGTGCCGCGGCCTTGCTGCGGATCTTGTCCTCGATGTCGATGCCATGGTTCTGGATCTCGAGGAAGTAGTTGTCCGCGCCGAACATGTCACGGTACATGCCGGCGGTGCGCATCGCGTCCTCATCGCGGTCCGCGAGCAGGTCGGTCGCGACCTCGCCCTTGGGGCACGCCGAGAGCGCCAGCAGCCCGCCGGCGTGCGCCGCGAGCACCGCGTGATCCATGCGCGGCTTGTAATAGAAGCCCTCGAGATAGGCGAGGCTCGCGAGCCGCATCAGGTTCTTGAAGCCGCGCTCGTCGCGGGCCAGCAGTACCAGGTGGTGCGCGGTGTCCCCGGGATTCCGGTCGGTGAGCCTGCCGCGCGTGACGTAGGCCTCCATGCCCACGATCGGCTTCACCCCGGCCTTGCGCGCCTCCTGGTAGAACTCGACCGCGCCGAACATCGCGCCGTGGTCGGTGAGCGCCAGCGCGGGCATCTGCATCTCAGCGGCCCGCCGGACCATGGCTGGGATCGGACTCGCGCCGTCCAGCAGGGAGTAGTCGCTGTGGTTGTGGAGGTGGACGAAGTCCGAATGCTTCATGGCGCATCCTGTGCGCGAGGGCACCCGTGCTTGAGGGCGCGGATCCAGCAGCCGGGTGGTCGCGGCCCCACGCCTCGGGACGCCGCGGTTTGCGACGCGTCGGTCAGCGCGAAGCTATCACAAACGCTCCCGTGCGGACCGTGCGGTTGCCGACCCGGTCCTGGACCTCGAGTTGGTAGTGATGCCGCCCCACCGCCGGTGCCGCGAGCGGCCGCCAGCGCAGCACGTGCTGCTCGGCGTCCCACTCCGTGGGCACACGCGCTCCGTCCACGGTGAACGCACTCGCGCGGCCCGCGACGCCACTCGCCGCGTCGTTCGCGTGAGCGGACAGCCTCCAGGTCGAGTAGTCCCCGCGACGTGGACGGACGAGCGGTGGGACGACACGCACCGCGGGCGGCGTTGTATCGCGCAGCATCGCGAACTGACCGAGCCGCGTGCTCGCGGCGCGAAACGTGCGCGCCGTGCTGTCCCACTCGGCGTCGGCCCACTCCCAGCGGTCGGCATCGCCATCGCGCCGGTACACACCCATGCGGTCACGCGGATGGTCGGCCGGAAGCGACAGCGTCACCTCCGCCGGGCCCCGAAGCGGCGGCGTGGCCGGAGCAAGCTCGAGCGCGGCGCGCACCCCTGCAGCACCCGCGGCCAGTCCGGTGAGCGGGACCGTTCGCACCATCACCACGCCGCTCTCGTAGACACGGTCGCGCTCGATGCGCGCGGTCGCCCAATCCTCGACGCGCACCGGGAGCTGCGTCCCCATGGGCCACAAGGCGTAGGTCCCGCGATGCCACCAGACCGTGCTGTCCGCACGCCTGCCCTTGATCCAGAGTCCCTCCGGGTCCGGGATGCCGCTCACGTTCAAGACCGCGCACCATGCCGCACCGTCCCAGGTGGCGATCGCCACGTCCTCGGGCAGCGGGCGCGCGGCCCCGCGTTCGATGCGCACGTCGTGCAGGCCCGCGGGCGCGGCCTTCACGCGCACGCGCACGCGCTCGTCGGGCAGGATCGCGAACGTCCAGCG